>NZ_CDWTMG010000019.1:0-41954 GCF_977945845.1 Frankia sp. CcMO1 | reverse complement strand
TTTACGGCCAAGGCTCGGTTAGGAACCCCGAGCAAGGCTCGGTCAGGAGCACGGACCGGCGCGCCCGCCCCGGTCCGGAGAAATCCGTCCGCGGCCGAGCAGTGGTCACTATCACCCCGGCCGGGAAATCCACCACCGCCCACCGGTGCCCCATCCGCCGGGGCGCGGTGCCAGGATCGGTCGGTGTGAGAGTTACAGCCCTGGCTGGCGGGATCGGTGGCGCCCGGTTCCTGCGCGGCGTGCTCGCGGCACTGCCGGAGGCCGACGTGACGGTAATCGGCAACACCAGCGACGACATCACGTTGCACGGACTGCGCATCTGCCCCGATCTCGACACCGTCATGTACACCCTGGGCGGCGGGATCTCGGCCGAACGGGGCTGGGGGCGCGAGGGCGAGTCGTTCGTCGTGGCCGAGGAACTCGCCGCCTACGGCGTCGGGCCGGCCTGGTTCGGGCTCGGCGACCGCGACCTCGCCACCCACCTGGTGCGTACCCGGATGCTCGACGCCGGCTACTCCCTCTCGGACGTGGTCCGGGCACTGTGTGAGCGGTGGAAGCCGGGGGTACGGCTGCTGCCGATGTCGGACGAGCGGGTCGAGACCCACGTGGTGATCTCGGACGCCGACGGCCAGCGCGCGGTGCACTTCCAGGAGTGGTGGCTGCGGCTGCGTGCCGCCGTGCCGGCACAGGCGATCATCCCGGTGAACGCGGAAAAGGCCAAGCCCGCGCCCGGCGTCCTGGCCGCCATCGCCGACGCGGACGTCGTACTGCTCCCCCCATCGAATCCGGTCGTCTCGATCGGCACCATCCTCGCCGTTCCCGGGATCCGCTCGGCCGTGCACGAGACCGCGGCGCCGGTGGTCGGGGTGTCGCCGATCATCGGCGGTGCGGCCGTGCGCGGGATGGCGGACGCCTGCCTGGCTGCCATCGGCGTCGAGACCTCCGCCCAGGCGGTGGGCGTGCATTACGGAGGCCGGGGGCGCACCGCCGCGACGGGGCACGGGACGGCCCCGCGCCCGGGAGCCGGGACGGCGGACGGACTGCTCGACGGCTGGCTCGTCGACACCGCCGACGCCGGCGCGACCGTTCCCGGCGCGACCGTGGCCGCGGCATCCCTGCTGATGACCGATCTGAAGGCCACGGTGGCGATCGTCCGGGCGGCTCTGGAGCTCGCCGGTGTCTGAGCGCAGCGCGGAACGGGCGCTGCGCGTGTTCCCGCTCACCGGCATCGGCGAGGTCCGTCCCGGCGACGATCTCGCCGTCCTGGTGGCCTCGGCCGCCCGGACGCACGGCCCGGCACTCGCCGACGGCGATGTCGTCGTGGTCACCTCAAAGATTGTTTCGAAGGCCGAGGGACGGCTCGTCACGGTGTCCGGCGACCGCGAGGAAGCCAGGCAGGCCATGATCGACAGTGAATCGGTGCGCGAGGTCGCCCGGCGCGGCCCGACCCGGATCGTCGAGACGCACCACGGTTTCGTCCTCGCCAGCGCGGGGGTCGACGCGTCGAACATCGCCAAGGACTCCCTCGCCCTGCTCCCGGTGGATCCGGACGCCAGCGCCAGGCGGCTGCGGTCGGGCCTGGCCACCGTGCTCGGCGTGGATGTCGCCGTCGTCGTCACCGATACCGCCGGACGGCCGTGGCGACGCGGCCTGACCGACATCGCCATCGGGGTGGCCGGCATGGCGGCGCTGCGCAGCCACGTCGGCGACCTCGACGGCTACGGCAACGAGCTGGGGATGACCGAGGTGGCCGAGGCCGACGAGCTCGCCGCGGCCGCCGACCTCGTCAAGGGCAAGCTGGGCGCCACGCCGGTGGCGGTCGTCCGCGGCTACGGCCGGCTGCCCGACGACGGCACCGGCGGGCGGGCACTGCTGCGTCCCGCGGGTGAGGACATGTTCCGCCTCGGCACCCTCGAGGCGCGCCGGGCGGCGCTGCGCGAGCGGCGCACCGTGCGGGACTTCTCCGACACCCCGGTCGACCCGGCCGCGGTTGACCGGGCGATCGCGGCGGCATTCACCGCCCCGGCCCCGCACCACACCACACCATGGCGTTTCGTGATCGTGACCGAGCGACGCGCGGCGCTGCTCGACGCGATGGCCGAGACCTGGGCGGACGATCTACGACGCGACGGGTTCGGCGAGGCGGCCGTCGAGCGTCGGCTCCGGCGCAGCGAGGTGCTGCGGCGTGCCCCACTGCTGATCGTTCCGATCATGGTCCTCGACGGCGCGCATCCCTATCCGGACGCCCGCCGCGCCGCCGCCGAGGAGCGGATGTTCACCGTCTCCGTCGGGGCCGGGGTGCAGAACCTGCTCGTCGCCCTGGCCACGGAGGGTCTGGGGTCGTGCTGGGTATCGTCGACGCTGTTCTGCCCGGAGGTGGTCACCCGGGTGCTCGACCTGCCGGCCGGTTGGGCGCCGATGGGCACGGTCGGGGTCGGGCACGCCGCCGCGCCCGTACCCGCCCGACCGGACCGCGATACCGCGGCGTTCGTCCTCCACCGCTGACCTCGTGGCCGGCCCGTCCCGGGTGGCCCGGTCCCGGATGACCTGGTCCCGGGATGATCCGTGACGCCACGGTCACGGTGCAGCGTGGCGAGACAGGGCGTGTCCGGTGGTGTTCGGCGGGTCGGATCCATCCTGCCCGGACGACGTGGTTCAACACTTCGTAGGATCAGCTGTCGTGGGTAAGAAGAGCGTCGAACGCAACACCCGGCTCGAGCAGTTGCGCCGTGAACAGAAGCGCAGGGAACGCCGCCGCGCGCTGCTCATCTACGGGACGTCGGGGCTCGTCGCCGTCGCGCTCCTCGTCGGCATCATCATCTACAGCGTCGCGGACAGTAGATCGAAGAACGAGGCCCGCAAGGTCGGCTACGTCGCGCCGGCCTCGGCGGCCGCCACCGCGGCCGGGTGCACCGGCACGGCGAACGACCCGTTCCGCGGCTCGACGCACGTCAGCACAGCGGTCACGTACGAGGCGTCACCGCCGTCCTCGGGTAACCACAACCCCGACCCCCTGCCCGACGGCATTCCCTTCTACAACCCGAACTCGGGCATCTCGGCGGAACGTGCCGTACACAACCTCGAACACGGCTTCGTGATCGGCTGGTACGACAAGAGCCTGCCGGGGGATCAGGTCGACAAGCTGCGCAAGCTCGCGGCGAATGCCGGGCCGCGGTTCATCGGTATGCCCTGGACCCGGAGCACCTTCGTCGACAACAAGCACTTCGTCCTGACCGCCTGGGACCGCACCCAGCGATGCTCGACGGTCTCCGCGGACGTGATCAAGGATTTCGTCACCAAGCATGCGAACCCGGATGCCGCCGGGGCCACCTGGGACTCACCGACCGCTCCGGAGTCCGGCGCGGCGGGCGGCACCCTGAACGTGACGGCGGACGGCCCCCTGGTGGATCCGGGCGCGGCCGCCTCCCCGCTCCCCGGCGCGGGCACCATGCCGCTGTCGCCCACCACCCCGACCCCGGCACCCTGACCCTCCCCGGCACGGCGACACGGCACAGGACAAGTCAGCTCCCGCCGTGGCGGATCGGCATCAGCAGGTAGCGGTAGGCGCCCTCGTCAACGGCGCCGCGGCCGCTGTCCTTGCCGGTGAGCACCGCGGGTTTCGCGGCGGCCTCGGCCGGATCGGCGTCGACGAACCCGATCGTCGCCTGATCGTCCTCGACGGCACCGAGCCCGTCCAGCAGGTAGGACGGGTTGAACAGCACCGAGAGCTCGGGACCTGCGTACTCGACCGGAATCGTCTCGCTGGCCTGTGCGCCACCGCCGTCCCCGGCCTCGGCGACGACCTGGTCGCGGGTGAACGTGAACCGCAGCGGCCCGGTGCGGGTGGCGACGACAGCCACCCGGCGGACCGCCGCGGCGAGCGCCGCGGTCTGCGCGGTGACGACGAGCGCGGCCGCCTCGGGCAGGAGCTTGCGGTAGTTGGGAAACGTCCCTTCGATGAGTCGGACGATGGTCTGCCGGCCGCCGGCGGCGAGGCCGAGCCGGGCGCCGGACGGATCGTCGAGGTCCAGGCCAATCATGATGCGGGAGGCCGACGTCGGCATGCGGGCCACCTCGGCGAGAACCTTGGCGGGCACGTGCGCGAGCGCCCACGGATCGTCGACTGTCGGCTGCCAGGGTATGCCGCGTACCGCGAGCCGGTACCGGTCGGTGGCGGCGAGGGTCAGCCCGCGCCCGGAGATCTCCATCCGGACCGCGGTGAGCACGGGCATGGTCTCGTCCCGGCCGGCCGCCGGGGCGACCTGACCGACCGCGGACGCGAACCCGAGCGTGTCCACCTCACCGATCGGTCCGGGAAAGCTGGGGAGCTTCGGGTAGTCGCCCGGGTCCATTAACGGCACGGTGAAACGGACGCTGCCGCAGCGCAGGACCAGCCGGTCACCGTCGACCACGACGTCGACCGTCGTCGCGGGCAGGCTGCGCACGATGTCCGTGAGGAGCCGGCCGGGCACCAGCACCCGCCCCGGTTCGTCCACCGAGGCCGCGACCGGAGCCCGCACCGCCACCTCCGTGTCGTACGCGCAGATCGTCAGGACCGAGGCCGTGGCCGGCCCCTGGCGCGCCGCGGAACCAGGAGACGCCGCGGAACCCGACGGCAGGGGAACCGCGGCGGGCGCCGACGCCGGGGCGCCATGGCCCGCGGTGAGCAGGATGCCGGTCAGGACGTTCCGGGCCGGGCCCGGCCGGTTGGGTAGATGCCGAGCGGCCCAGCCGGTCGCGTCGGCGAACGCGTCGCGTTCCACGCTGAACCTCATGAGTGCGATTGTCCTCGGCCACGGCGCGGAATCGCCGCATTCAGCGGGCGGTGTTTGTTCCCCGTCCGTGGATGTCCGCGAGATCTCCGCCCGGACGGGCCGCAGCCGCCGCGTCGTGAGGAGAGGCGGCGGCGCTACCAGTGGTCCGCCGCCGCCCGCAACCGGTCGGCTGCGCTCAGGTGCGGTCCGAGCTGAATCGCACAGCGCCCGCCGAGAGGGCGGCTCCGGGGAACACGCGCGCCCCGGACCGCAGCTCGTTGCCTCGCTCGATCCGTGCCCCGTCGCCGATGACCACCCCGTCGAGCGCGACACCGGAGCCGATCACCGCGTCCCGACCGATCACGCTGTCCCGCACGACCGCCCCGGCCTCGATGACCGCACCGTCGAACAGCACGGCACCGTCGATCGCGGCACCCGCGCCGACCCACGCACCGGTCCCGACGGTCGCCCCGCCACCGATCTTGGCGTCGGCGGCCACGACAGCACCGGGCAGCACCAGGCAGTCCCCGACCGGCCCCGGCAGCGCCGACGACGCCATCCGGCCGGTCACCAGATCGCGACTGCCCTGCACGAACGCCGCGGGAGTTCCGAGGTCGAGCCAGTAGGTGTCATCCGGGTAACCCATGACCGTCGTGCCGGCGGCCAGCAGTCCCGGGAAGGTCTCCCGCTCGACCGAGACCGGTCGTCCCGTCGGGATCGTGTCGATGACGGACCGCCGGAACACGTAGCACCCGGCGTTGATCAGATTGGTGGGCGGGTCCGGGGTCTTCTCCAGGAAGGCGGTGACGCGACCATCGTCGTCGACGGGCACGACCCCGAAGGCACGCGGGTCCACCACCCGGGTCAGATGCAGGGTGACCGCCGCGCCGGTCCCCGTGTGCCGCGCGACGAGGGCCTGGATGTCCAGACCGGCGAGGATGTCACCGTTGAAGATCACGACCGGATCGTCCGGTCCCCCGTGGAGCCGCTCGGCCACGTTGCGGATCGCGCCGCCCGTGCCCATCGGCTCGGTCTCGGTGACGTACTCCAGCTGGAGTCCGTGCGCCGAGCCGTCCCCGAAGTACTCCTCGAAGACCTCCGCCCGGTACGAGGTGGCGAGCACCACCCGGTCGATTCCCGCGTCTCGCGCGCGAGCCAGCATGTGCGCGGTGACCGGCACCCCCGCGACCGGCAACATCGGCTTCGGTGCCGACATCGTGAGCGGTCGCAGGCGGGTCCCCTGACCGCCGACAAGCATCACTGCGTCCATGGGGCGTCAGTGTCGCAGAACACGCGGTGGGCGCTGAAAACGGATCGGGGTCGGGACCATACGACGAACGGCATGCCATGGTTTCGACACGTTGCGTCGGACCGGGGTTCACCGAGCCGTCCGGATATCCCAAACATCTCGGACATCCAGGACATCCTCAACTACCAGCGACTCGGCTACCAGCGACTCGGCTACCAGCGACTCGGCTACCAGCGACTCGGCTACCAGCGACTCGACTGCCGGCCATCGGCCGGCCGCGGTCCGCTCAGGCGCCCCGCGCGGCACCGCCCCGGGGAAGCAGATCGGCGGAACGGGTCGCCTTCGCCCCCGCGCTGTCCCGGGCGAAGATCAGCGCGAGCAGCAGCCGGACCACGAGACCGACCCCGAGCAGCAGCCGCAGCGGCGCGCGCGCGTTGCCGGGGTACTGCCGGGACAGGTAGCGGAACATGCTGCGGTGATGAGCCAGCACCATCCGCCGTGACGACCGCTTCGTCGAGTGCCCGCCGAGGTGCTCGACCACCGCGGACGGCACGTACACCGACTGCCAGGACACCTCGCCGACGCGGCGGCCGAGGTCGACGTCCTCCATGAACATGAAGTAGGACTCGTCGAACCCGCCGACCGCCTCGAACGCCTCCCGGCGCAGCAGCTGGCAGGAACCGGACAACCAGCCGGCGGTCATCTCCCGGGGGAGGCCCCGCTCCCGCCGGTAGGAGGCCGTCCACGGATTCGTCGGCCAGCACCAGCCGAACAAGGCGTGCCCCACCCCGCGGCCGAGAGAGGGCAGGTCCCGGGCCGAGGGGTAGAGCGCCCCGTCCGGATTGATGATCCCCGGGCCGAAGGCCCCGCCCCCCGGCCAGCGGTCGGCCGCGGCAATCAGTTCGTCGACCGCACCGGGCGCGAAGGAGATGTCGGCATTGGAGATCACCAGCCAGGGCCCGCGGGCTCCGGCGGCACCACGGTTGACCGCGGTGCCGTAGCCGAGGTTGCGACCCGGGCGCACCAGGCGCACCTCGGCCCGCTCGGCGGCCGCCCTCGTGCCCTCGTCGAGGTGCGGCGAGTTGTCCACCACGACGACCTCGTAGGGCCGCGTGGTCGCCTTCGCCAGCGAGTCGAGGAAGGCGCCGATCACCTCCCCGGACCGGAAGGTCACGACGACAACCCGGATCTCCGGATCCACACCCATGTCTCGCCCGCCCGTTCTCGCCCACCGCTGGTCGCCCGACACGTTCCCGTGACGACGCACGGCACCTTGCACCGAGGAGACCGTAGCGCGCCCTTTGCAGCGTTCCTCGCCCCGGGGCCGGGCCGACGGGCGCCTCAGCGCTCGGCGACCGCCCGCGCGTAGCTCGCGAGATGCGCCTCGGCGCTGGCCGCCCAGGTGAACTCCCGGGCCCGGGCGAGACCGGCCTGACCGAGCTGCCTGCGCCGCTCGGCGTCATCGAGCAGGGCGCCCATCTCCCGGGCGATCGAGCCGGCGTCCGGCTGGGTGTAGGCGACGGCATCGCCGCCGACTTCCGGCAGCGACAGGCGCGGCGTGGTGAGAACCGGGGCGCCGCAGGCCATCGCCTCCAGCACCGGCAGCCCGAAGCCCTCACCGTGCGAGGGATACGCCACCAGTGACGAACCTCCCAGATAGCCCGGCAGGTCGGAGAAGCGCAGATAACCCGGCCGGATCACCCGCAGGTGGCTCGGCACCGAGGCGACGGCGGCATCGACGTCGTCGTCCCAGCCGGAGCCGCCGGCCAGGACGAGCGCGGGCGGCTCGTCCCGCCAGTGCACCGCCTCGGCCCAGCCCCGGATGAGGTTCGGCACGTTCTTGCGCGGCTCCAGCATCCCGAGGAACGCGACGTAGCGCGAGTCGCCAAGCCCGAGCCGGCGGCGCACCCGCCGCTTGTCCTCCTCGGTCGGCGGATGGAAGGTCGACGTGTCGACGCCGTGGTAGGCGACGTCGGTGGTCGTCGGCTCCCCGTCGAGCACCCGCACCAGCTCGTCCCGGGTGGCCTTCGAGGGGACGATGATCCGGACCGCCCGGCGCACCGCGGTGCGCATCGCGGACCGGAAGAACGTGCCCTTCACCGCGGTGTGCATGTCGGGCTCGGTGAAGAAGGTGACGTCGTGAATCGTCACGCACACGGGCTGGTGCGCCCGCAACGGCATCGTGTAGTGCGGTGAATGGATGACATCGGCATTCACCTGTTCGGCGACCAGTGGCAGCCCGGTCTGTTCCCAGGCCAACCGCGCGGGCCGGTGGGCGATGGCCGCCGGCCCGGACAGAACGGTGGCGTGTGGAGCCATCCGGCTGTAGCGTTCCTCATCCGACCGTTGGCAGACGAGCGCCATGTCCGCGCCGGTCGTGCCCAGCGCCGCGACCAACCCGTCGACATAACGCCCCACGCCACCACGGTCGGCCGGGACCGAAGTGGCGTCGACGAGCACCCGGGGTCCCACGGCGCTCCCTCCCTGACGCGCCACCCGCGACGGGGTGGTCGCTTGCTTCACGGTGACCGCTTGCTTCTCAACGGGGGCAACACTACGCCCGCCCGTCGTCGGCGACGGACACGGCGGGGGAACCGCTGACTCGACGGTAGAGCGCCCACGTCGCCAGTGCTGCCCCTTTCCAGGTAAATGACCGGGCACGAAGGCGTCCAGACTCCGACAGCCGCCCCCGCAGGCCCGGATCGCCCATGACCTTCGCCACCGCGGCGCCCAGCGCGGCCGGGTCGTCCACCCCGACTACCACGGCGGCGCCCCCACCGACCTCGACCAGCGCGGGGGCATCCGAGACGATGACCGGCACACCGTGCGCCATCGCCTCGACGACCGGCAGCCCGAAGCCCTCCGACCGGCTCGGCGCGAGCAGTACGCCCGCAAGGGACAGGACCACGGCGAGATCCTCGTCACTGAGCCGCCCAAGGGTGCGCACCCGGTCCGCGCCCAGACCGTGCCTGGCCGCCGCCGCGCGCACGTCCAGCCCACCCCAGCCGGTCGCGCCGACGTGGACCAACGGCAGGCCCGGATCGCCCGGTCGTCGCAGCGCCGCGAGCGCGGTGTCGAGGCCCTTACGGGGTTCGAGCGTGGCGAGGGTGAGTAGATAACGCCCTGGAGGGGGTAGCCCCATCCGCGCGGCGCGGGCGTCGGCATCGGGCGGAACCCGGACCACGGCGTCGGCGACTCCCTCCCCGATCGCGTGCAGGCGGTCTTCGGGGATCGGCAGATGCCGGGCGATCTCGGCCGCCACCGCGAGCGTCGGCACGACGATCGCGTCGGCGTGGCGTGCGGCCCGTTCGCCCATCAGCCGGTGCCACCGGACCCCGTGCGGGGTCAGGGTCTCGGGATGCGTCCAGGGAACGGCGTCGTGGATCGTCACGACGAGCTTCGGGCGCGGCCGGCGCCGGTCCAGGGCATCACCCAGGGCCGGCGCGACGGTTCCGGAGGCCCAGGAAGCCAGCGACGGACGGGGCGGCGCGCCGGAAAGTCCGGAAGGTGAAGATGAGTCCACATAACCCGGAGAGCGCCGATAATCCGGAGAACGCCGGGAGTCACCGGACCGTCGCCCGCGCCGGGACCCGGTCCGAGAACCGGTCCGGTCGTCGAGGCCGTGCAGGGCGTCCGCCACCGAACCGGTCACGAACCCCCGGGTGCCACCCGTGGGTGGCACCAGCAGGGTCGGAGCGTGAATGACGTCCACCCCTGTCGGAGCCGGGCCCACGCCACACGCCCAGGCCACGGCGAGTGCGCGGCGAGGCAGACCAAGTCGGAACGGACCGAAGACGCCGGGCAACACGGCCGGACCGACCTCCCGGCGCCCGGCACACCACCCGGTCACCCGGTCCTCGGGGGCGGCGGTGCGGGCGAGCGCCGCCGCGAGCTCGGCGGAGTAGCGCCCGGTCCCGCCAGGAACCGGCGCGAGCAGCTGCTCGACAAGGAAACCCACACGCACGGGTCACAGTCTGCCCCTGCCTCCTCCATTCCCGGACAGCCGGCCCGGTCCCCGGACAGCCGGGGCCGGTGGGCCGGCGGGGTCAGCGGCCGCAGGCGCGCAGGGCCGCGAGTGCCATCACGGCGCAGGAGATCCCGCCGACCAGGTATCCCCAGCCCCGATGGCCGAAGAGCGCGAACCCGGCACCCATCCCGGCCACGATCAGCCCGAACAGCAGCACGGTCAGGACGACGGCGAGGATGCGCTGGTTACGCAGGGAGGTGGGGGGCGGCGGCGGGCCCGTCCGCGGCCCGTGCTCCGGCTGCCGGCGCGGTTCACGGCCGGGGCCCGGGCGTGCCGACCGGCCGGCGGACGCCATCGTTCAGCCCTCCCGTTTGCGGGCGTGGGTGAGTACGACGCTGCCCGCGGTGTCGGGAGCCCGCCGGTCCGACAGGGCGACGGCCGGCGAGAGCACGGCCGCGGCGTTCCATCCCGTCCTGCCGCCCTTGGCGGACAAGGTCAGGTAGAGCCGCTCGGCGCGTTCGCTGCGGAACATGTACGTCTGCCGAATGACCTCGAGCCCGACATCGTCGAGCAGCTTGGCGAGATGGTCGCCGGAATAGGTGTGCCTGACGTGGTATCGCTCGCGGTGCCGGTCGAACAGATCCGGCCAGGACGCCGCCCGGGTGAGGGCGTCGGCAGACATCACCAGGTCGCCACCCGGACGCAGCACCCGCGCCATCTCGGCAAGCGCGGCCGGCCCATCGTCGAAGTGCTCGATGGCGCAGACCGACATGACGACGTCGAACGTGGCCGCGGCGAACGGCAGCGCCAAGGCGTCCCCCTCGACGAGCCCGGGATGCCCGCGCAGCCGGCGACCGAACTGCAGCTTGTGCCGGGCGAGGTCGAGGCACACCGCCCGAGCCCCGCGACGGACGGCCTGGCCGGCCCAGTAGCCGTCACCGCCGGCCACATCGAGCAGGGTGCGCCCGGCCAGTTCCCCCGCCCACGACAGCAGGGTGCCGACCTCCCGGCGACGCATGACATGTACCTGATGGCCCACGAAGGCGAGGGCGTCGTCCCGCACCGGGCTCACAGGTCGGCCCCGCCCATCCGGTCAGCCTTGCTCATTCCAGTCCGCCTTCCGAGTCCACGATTCACGCGTGGTCTACGATCCATGGATGGGCCGTGACTCGCGCATACGCCACGGCTCAGGTGTGCCCAAGCGCGCCCAACGTCACATCAAGGTAACGCTCCCACGCCCCGTCGATGTCCGGCGGTATGACCTTCGAGCGCAGCCCGGCGAGCACGCCGGGCTCGTAGAGCCGCCGCAGCGCCACCGCCAGCGCCTCCGCGTCGTCGGGCGGCACGAGTAGACCGTCCACGCCGTCGCGGACCGTGGTGGCGAGTGTTCCCACCGTGGTCGCCACGACCGGCACGCCGTGCAGGTGCGCGAGATCGACGTTCTGCGACGCCGTTCCGGCCCGGTAGGGAAGCACCAGGGCGTCGGCACCGGCGAACAGCGCGGGCACCTCCGCCGCGTCGACATAGCCCGACCGCAGGTCCACCCGGGTGGCCAGGCCGAGCTCCTCGACCAGCCGGGCGGTCTCCCCCGTCCCGCCCCAGAACTCGCCGGCGACGGTGAGACGAACGTCCGCCGGCCCGCGGGCCAACGCCCGCAGCAGGACGTCCAGTCCCTTGTACGGCCGCACCAGCCCGAAGAACAGCAGATTGCGCCGGGTGACGTCGGCGGATGGCCCACCGCGGCCGGCCACCGGCCCGGGCGGCGAGGACGGCAGACCCGAGGAGGACGGACCCGAGGACGGCAGACGCGAGGACCACAGGTGCGTGGCCATCTCGGCCACCAGGACCGGAGCAGGGGTGAGGCACGCGGCGAGCTCCGCCTGGGCCGGCGTGTGGACGAGAACAGCCGACGACCGGCGCAGCACCGCACTGGTCAGCGGTTCGTCCACGGCCCGGCGCTCGTGCGGCAGGACGTTGTGGCAGAGTGCCACGACCGTGGGACCCGCGCCTCCGGAACCCGCTCGCCCGGAACCCGTGCCCCGGCCGCGCAGCCCCCGGGCCCGCAGCCCCGGGGCCCGCAGTGCGCCGAGGACGCCCAGGTAGGCCGGGGCCTGCACGGGGGTGACGACGACCAGGATCACCGCGTCGGCCTGCCGCCGCAGGCGCCTGCCGAGCCGGATCCACCCATCCGGTCTGCACCACGACAACGGGTAGCGGGTGACCTCGAACGGCTCCATCTCGGGCTCGGTGACGCGCTGCACGCCGGGATAGAGCCGCGCGGGGTATTGCGCCGACCAGGACTCGACCGCCACCTCGTGGCCCCGCGCCGACAGCCGGTGCGCAAGCTCGGTGGTGTGCTGCGCGATCCCCCCCTTGTAGGGATGGGTCGGACCGACGATCGCGATGCGCACGCCGGTCAGGTGTCGCTGCGCGAGCGGGCCACCAAATCGCCGATCAACGCCAGCACGACGATCTGGAAGCCGACCAGAATCGCCAGCAGCGTCGACGTCGCCACATGGAAGTCGTAGCGGATCACGTCCACGATCAGCTTGACAAAACCCAAACCCATGATCCACAGGGCGGCCGGCATGAGAACCTTGATCGGATCGAAGTACATCACCATCCGCAGCACCTGAAGGATGTAACGCCGCGCGTCCCGGAAGGGATGGAACTTCGACGTTCCGGACCGTTTTGCGTAATCAATCGGGAGGTAATCCACCGGATGCTGGTTCGACAGGAAGGACATCGTGATCGTGGTGACGCAGGAGAAACCGGGGGGCAGTAGCCGCAGATAGGGCAGGGAAACGTCCCGGCGGAAGGCGCGAAGCCCGGAGTTGAGGTCGGGAATCTTCATGCCGGACAGCCGCTGGGCGATTATCCGGATGAACCATTTCGCCGGCACCCGGGCCCACTTGTGAGTGCCCTCCTCGGTGCGGCGCGCCCCGACGACCTGGTCGACGTCGAGGTTGTCGTCCAGGTAACGGACGAACTCCGGGATGCGCTCGTTCGGGTACGTCATGTCGGCGTCGGTCCAGACGACGATCTTGCCGCGGGCCTCCTGGGTCCCGATCCGGCGGGCCGTGCCGGAACCACCGTTGCGGCGGAACGGCATCACCCGCATGCACGGGAACCGCGGGGCCACCTCGCGCAGCACCGCGAGCGTGTTGTCGGTCGACTTGTCGTCAATCGCCAAGACTTCGTAGGAGTAACCGCTCGCGTCCATCGCGGCGGTGATGCGCTCGAGTTCGAGCACCACATGGTCCTGCTCGTTGTAGCAGGGCAGCACGATGGTCACGTAAGGGGTGTCCGGACCGGCGGCAGCGACGCCGTCCCCGGAAGCCGCCCGCACTGGGGTGCCGGCCTGCGGATGTTCAGGTCGGTGGATGGCGCTGACACTCACGTCGGTGTGGCTCCCGGTCGTCGTTCCGGCCCAGCGGCGTCCCGGGCCGGCGTCCTGGCGGCCCGGCGTCGTCAGTTCCCGCCCCGATCGCCGGTCCGTGGCGATGGTGCACGCTCCGTCGAGGGCTCGCGCACGACTCTAGAGTGGCATGCCCGCCCCGGCGAGCCGACAGCCGGGCGGTCCCGGCCACCGGGGCAGCGCCTACTGTTGCTCCGTGGGTGCGTTCAGAAGTGATCTGCGGGAGTATGTGCGGCACGTTCGTTCGCTGCGGGCGGCGCAGGAGACCTCGGCCCGCTCGTTCGTGGCCGGGCTGCGTTACCCGCTCGCGTACAGACAACCGATCTGGACCGGTTCCCCCACCGTGATCGAAGGCCGGGAACGCATCGAGTTCGCCGAGGGCGCATCGCTACGGGTGGGGCTCGGCGCGTTCGGACTGTCGACCCGGCGCGACACCTCGATCATCCGGGTGCATCCCGAGGGCCGCCTGCGCTGCGAAGGTGTCGTGTCGCTGCAGCGGGGCGTGCGGATCGTCGTCGACTCGGGCGTACTGGAACTCGGCCCCGGGGCGAACATCAACGGGTTCGCCAAGATCCTCGTGCGCGAACGCGTCTCAATCGGCGCCTGCTGCAACGTCTCGTGGGACACCCAGCTACTCGACAACGACTTCCATCCGATGGTCGTCGACGGCGTGGAGCAGCCGATGAGCGGGCCGATCGTGCTGGAGGACCGGGCCTGGATCGGCACGGGGGCTATCGTGCTCAAGGGCGTGACGATCGGCGAGAGCGCCGTCGTCGCCGCGGGCTCGGTGGTGACCCGGGACGTGCCGCCCAAGGCCGTCGCCGCCGGATCCCCCGCGAAGATCGTCGGCCACATCGACTCCTGGCGCTGATCCGGCGCCCGGATCGCGCGCTCCGGACGTCGGGCCTCGGCTGCCCGCGTGCCACGCGGACAGCTCCGCGGCCACGCCTAAAACCGGAATCTTCGCCTCGCCCAAATCCGACAGATCCTGCTATTCGACAGATCCTGCTATCCGTGCTATCCGGCGGACTTTGCATCCGGATAGCCGAAGGCATCCGCCTCGATCCCCCGATTCAATAACGGTGAACCAGCCCTCGAGCGGTCACGATGATGGTTGCAGGCTGTGACACCGCCGGTCCGGGAACACCGCGACAACGGTCTGGACACCAGCCCGGAAGCACCCGCACCACCGTGCGCGACCAGGGCTGACTGGAGGAGGGCACCCATGATGCCGACGGGGAATCGGGGGTCCGTAGCATGACTCCACCTTCGTCCGATGGGACTCTGCCACTCGTGGGTGACTCTGTGGATTCGACCGCAACGGCCCGCGCCGACGCCAAGGCCGGCGGAGACGTGTTCCCGATGGGGACGCGCTTCCGGCCGTGGGGGATTCTCCGCACCACCCCTGCGGCCATCTGGGTGATCACTCTGCTCTTCACCGCGCTGCTGGCCGGCTGGTCGGTGATGATGCCGCAATACCATGCGCCCGACGAACCGAACCACGTGGACGCTGTGATGCGGCTCGTCGAGGGCAAGGGCTGGCCGTATCCGGGCCGTGCGATCGTGACGCAAGGTGGCGTAGGGGCGATCATGGCCGCCCCCTACGGATCCGAGGAGCGGCCCCGCGACCTGTCAGCCGGCCCGTTCACCGCGGCCGACGCCGTCCCCCGCCACGATCGTCCCAGCTGGGAGGAGTTGGACCGGATGCCGGCGCCGAAGGGCGGCATCCAGCAGCTCGTGCAGCATCCCCCGCTGTACTACTGGGTTGACGCCATGATTCTCAAGGCCGTCCCCGGCGGTGGCGACCACCTGCGCTGGGACGAGATCATCGGGATCCTGCGCCTGGTCAGCGTGGCAATGGTCGCGCCGTTGCCGTTGCTCGCCTGGGCCGGGGCGAACCGGCTCAGCGGTGGCAGCCGGGTGGCGGGGATCTGTGCCGCCCTGGTACCGCTCGGGATCCCCCAGCTCACCCACATCGGATCCAGCGTCAACAACGACAACCTGCTGGTTCTGACCAGCGGCCTGGCCACGGTCTCGATCGTCTACGTGCTGCGCGGGGACACCTCCCTGCGCACCGCGGCCTGGACGGGGGTCTTCGTCGGCCTCGCCCTTCTGACGAAGTCACTGGCGATCATGCTGGTCCCCATGGCGGCGCTGGCCTACCTCGTCGCCTGGGGCCGGGCCCGACGCGACGCCCGGGCTCCGTGGGCGCGGGGACCAGCGGCCGCCGTGGCGGCGACCGGACCGGCCGCCATCGCCCCCTACCCGGCCGCCCCTTACCCCCCCGCCGACCCCCGCACAACCAGCCCCCGCACAACCAGCCCACATGCAACCGGCTCTCACCCCACCGAGACGGAGCCCTTCCTGCTCGCCGAGGCCGGACCCACGGGACCACCCGCCTCCGCGCTTCGCGTGCCCTGGCGCCAACTGCTGCTCGGCGGCGCGCTGGCGATCGCGCTCGGCGGCTGGTGGTGGATCGTCAACATCGTCCGTTACGGCACCTTCCAACCGGAGACGCCGGGATTCCCCCTCGGCCAGTATCTGAGCGACGACTGGGGTGCCTACACCGAGCTGCTGATCAACGGGACGATCCTGCGCTGGTGGGGATCCTTCGGATGGTTCGAGGTCAACCTGACGACGGTCCCGGTGCGCACGGGCACCGCCGTCGTCATCGTCTTCTTCGCCCTCGCCCTCATCCGGGCCCGGACCGGACGCATCCGGGTGGACCTGCTGTTCCTGCTCTGGCCCACCTGGGCGCTGTTCGGCCTGATGACCCTGCAGTCCGCGAAGAACTTCGACAGGTACTTCCACGTCAGCGGGATCTCCGGCCGCTACCTGTATGCGGGCCTGGCGTCGCTGGCGATCGGGGTCGGGATGGGCGCGGCGGCGACCGGCCGCCATCTCTCCCGGATCATGCCGCTGCTCTTCCTGGCCGGCGCGACCACCCTGCAGGCCTGGGCGATCTCGATGGTGTTTCCGCACTTCTGGCAACTCGAGGGCGGCGACCTCGGCGACGCGTGGGACGCGATGGCGGCGTGGGCACCGTGGTCGGAGGGCACCCCGAAATGGCTTGCCGGCGCGGTGTGCGTCCTCGCCGTGGCGGCCCTGGCCTGCTGCATCGGGGTCCTTGTCACCGGCGGTCCGGCCCCGTCAAAGGGACGGTCACCATCGACGGGACAGCGACCGGCTCCACCGCTCGCGCCGTACCCGTCGCACCTGCCGTCGCCGGAACGGCCGCGGCGCGCCGCCGCGCCGGATGCCACCACCGGCTCGGGCCCGGCGGCCGGTACGGGCCCGGAGCCCACCGGCCAGGGCCCCTCCGCCGCGGGGCCTCCGCACTCCCCCTGATCCGGCATCGCCGACAAGGAACCGGAAACCATCCGACCATCGTGCGCGTTCACTCACGGAGAGTCACACTGAATCCCGAGCCTCGGACAAGGCGCAACCGGCCACGGCGGCGCTGCGCATCGGAGCTCGGGGGCCTCGGATGGTGATTCGGAGGCGCATAGGATCCGCGATGTCAACCATCTCGGTTCGGGAGGGGTCTTGCGCCGCAAGCGGGAGACGGGCAGCGCGCGGACGGTGGCGCCCCCGTCCGCATCGCCCGCTCCACCCGGCCCCGCCTCCGGGGCGAACCCCCTGGGGCCCGAGACGCCCTCCGGGCCCGTCGCTCGGTCGGGACGGGGGACACCCTCGGCGCCGGACTTCGACCCGGTGGGCGGCAGCGGTCTGACGGCACCGCCCATGGAGCCCCTCGACAGCAGCGACCCGACCGAACTGGGCCAGTTCACACTGCTGGGGCGCCTCGGGGAGGGCGGGATGGGGACCGTCTTCCTCGGGCGGGGCAGGCCGGACGTCGCCGAGTACGCCGGCCGGCTCGTCGCGGTCAAGGTCATTCGACCTGACCTGGCCCGGGTGCCCGAGTTCCGGGCCAGGTTCCGCCGGGAGGCCGACATCGCGCGCCGGGTCGCCCGCTTCTGCACCGCCGAGGTACTCGATGTCGTCGATCCGCCGGGCGGGCGGCCCTACCTCATCACCGAGTACATCGACGGCCTCACCCTCGCCCAGACGGTGGCCGCGGCCGGCCCACTGCGGTCGGCCGACCTGGAGCGCGTCGCGGTCAGCGTGGCCGCGGCGCTGACCGCCATCCACGGCGCCGGCCTCGTACACCGTGATCTCAAGCCGTCCAACGTGCTGCTCTCAGCCTTGGGCCCCCGCGTCATCGACTTCGGCATCGCCCGGGCGCTGGACGCCCCGACGATGCTCAGCCAGGAGATCCAGCGGATCGGTACACCGGCGTTCATGGCCCCGGAGCAGGCCAACGGCGAGCCGGTGACGGCGGCGGCGGACGTCTTCGCATGGGGTGGCCTGGTGACCTATGCGGGCACCGGCTCCTTCCCCTTCGGGGACGGGCCGACGCCGGTGCAGCTCTACCGCGTCGTACACCGCGAACCACTGCTCGACGGTCTCGCTCCAGCCCTGCGGCCGATCGTCGAAGAGGCCATGCGCAAGGACCCGGCCACCCGGCCGAGTGCCCAGGAACTGTTCCTTCGTCTGGTCGGAATGGGCCCGACCACGCATCCCGACCCGGAGGTGACCCGCGTCATCCGTGCCGGGGCATCGATGCCCGCGCCCCCGCAACGGACCGACCCGGACCGCTCCGCGCCCGGACAGAGATCGGATCCGCCCACCGAGGCCGAGTTGGAGGGACCGCCCGGCGCGGGTCGTGACGAGACCGGGGACGAACCCACCGGGCTAGCGGCGACCGGAGGCAGGGCGAACCGGGGCTTCACGCCCGTCGACCCTGATCCGGGCGGGTCTGCCTCGGGCGAGCCGGTCGGCGCCGGGCCGCCCGTCGACCCGTCGGCACGGGACCGCGGCCGGTGGAACTGGCGCCGCGTCGTGCTGCTGGCCGCCCCGGTCCTCGCGGTCCTGCTCATCGCGGCCCTCATGCCATTCGCGCTCACCACCGGCAGTGACCGGCGGCCGAGCCGGGAGGAGACGGCCGCTCGCGTCGCTCTGGCCGCCGAGGCCGTCCGCAACTCTGATGCGGACCTGGCCGCCCGGCTGTCCCTGGCGGCCTACCGCATCAGCCCGGTGTGGGAGGCCCGCGCCGGGCTGCGCACCTCCTTCGCCGCCGCGACGGCGACGGTGCTCGACGGGCACACGCAGTCGGCGCTCGGTATGGACATCAGCCGGGACGGGCGCCTGCTGGCCTCGACCGGTGCCGACAACCTCGTCCAGCTGTGGGACATCTCCGCGCGTTCCCATCCGGTGAAGCTCGCCACCCTGGCCAGGCACACCTCGTGGACGCTCGACGCGGCGTTCAGCCCGGACGGACGGCTGCTCGCCACGGTCAGCTACGACCGGTCGGTGATCCTGTGGAACCTCAGCGATCCGCGCCGCCCCGTCGAACTCTCCGTCATCCTCGGGCACAACGGCTGGGTGCTCGACGCCGCGTTCAGCCCGGACGGGAAGGTACTCGCCACCTCGGGCTATGACAACACGGCCCGGCTGTGGGACGTCACCGATCCGCGCCGCCCCAGTCAACTGTCCGTGCTCGACCGCCACACCAGTTGGGTGAACGAGGTCGCGTTCAGCCCGAACGGTCACCTGTTGGCGACCGCCAGCGCCGACCGGACGGCCCGGCTGTGGGACGTCACCGATCCGCGCCGGCCGCGACCGCTCACGGCCATCACCGCGCACACCGACTACGTGTGGGCGGTCGCCTTCAGCCCGGACGGCCGGCGCCTCGCCACGGGCGCCTATGACGGTACGGCCCGAATCTGGGACATCACCAACCCGTCCCGGCCGGCGGCCACCGCCTCCTTCCCTGCCGACGAGAAATGGGTGTTCGACGTGGCGTTCAGCCCGGACGGCAGGACCCTGGCCACCGCGGGCTGGGACACCACGGTGCACCTGTGGGATGTCACCGAACCGGGCCGGCCGCCGGCGATCGGCACCATCACCGGGCACGGGGACTGGGTCCAGGCCCTGGCGTGGACACCGGACAGCCAGGGCATCGCCACGGCAAGCGACGACTACACCGTGCGCATCAGCCGGATCGGTGACGCCGACCTGATCGCCGCCGCGTGCGCCGACCCGTCGAAGCAGATCACCGATGCCGAATGGCAGCGCCACATCTCGGACGTGCCCTACCAACCGGTCTGCTGACCACCCGAGGTCCGGTCCGAGGTCCGGTCCCACGGCGGTCGCCGCGTGCCCGGCGGCGCTGCCGGCGGGGGTGGCGCCGGGGCGGCCGAGCGGCGCCGCAGAGCGGGCAGGGCGCCACGACCCGCGACACCGCTCTCGGCGATCCGCGTCTGCACCCTCGCCAGGCGGTCCTGTCCGGTGGTGCTCAGCCGGGACCGCAGCACCGAGTTCGCGATCCGCGCGACCTGCATCAGCTTGGGCTCGTCGACGTCCACGGCCGCCCAGTGGCTCTGGGCCCACCGCTCCTCGCGTTCCTGCCCGTGCCGGCGGAGCTCGGCGACCTCCTGCTCGAGCTGGGCGATGCGGTGCAGGTGCTCAAGCTCGATCGCCGCGAGCCGGCTGCGCTCGTCGTCCAGGCGCGCCCACTCCCGCTGCCGCGCCCGGGCGACCGCGGCCGCGGTGTCCTGCAACCGCAGGACGTGCAGGTAGAGGTCGATGCGGTTGCGTTCCAGGCGGGAAAGTAACCGGTTGGACATCCACGGAGTGAGCAGGTCGGCGACGCGACGCGCCCAGGGAGCCCGCCGGTCGATCACCACGCCCAACCCGAAGATCGGTGCCACGGTGAAGAAACGCAGGTCGGGGTGGTCGGCGACGAAGTCCTCGACGGCCGTGCGCACCCCGTTACGCGGACCGCCCTCGGTCAGCGCCCAGGCGAAGGCTCCCATGCCCCGAAATCCCCCGGGAACCGTCTCCCTGTTGTCGATCTCGACACCGACGTCCCACGAGTGCGGCTGCCGGGCGTCCTCGGGAATGCGGTCGGGGTTGTAGTACTGGTCGCGTCGGCCGGCCGGCCAGCCGACGTCGTGCAGGATCACCAAGGGAAAGTAGGACCGGCCGAACAAGGTGACCGCGCGGTCGATCTCGGTGAGCTCGCCGTGCACGGTGGCGTAGTTGTGGTCCCCGTCGATGAGGTAGGCGTCGGTCGGCGCGTGGCCGTCGAGCGCCTGCGGGCTGTGCCCCCGGATCACGTGCACGTCGAGGCCCCCGCCGGAGGCCGGCGACACCCCGGGCTCGGGATCGATGACCACTAACCGCCCGCCACCGCCACGGCGCAGCAGGTCGACGAGGAGCGAGGTGGTGACTCCGCTCTCGGAACCGATCTCCGCGATGCTGCGCGCCCCGGACGCCTCCAGCAGCGGCACCCAGATCTCGCGCAGATCGGACAGGGAGTGCAGGAGCAGGGGCGCCAGCGTGGGTTCGGCGGCGTCCCCGACCTCGACGGCGTGATCGCCCTGCCGGGTGAGCGCCGTGCCTGGTCCGGTGCCCGGTCGGGCCTCGAGGTCCGTTCCGGCGTCCATTCCGGCGGCGACGGCGGCGAGCTCGGCGAAACTGTCCCGAACCTCGCTGCGCTCTGAGTCCGGGCGGTCCGTCACCGCGGTCCCCCGAGCTCGCGCCGGATCTTGCGGGCCGCCCGCAGCGGCAGACCGTCGCGGGCGGGCTCCGCCGCGGGCAGAGCCAGCGGATCACCCCGGATGCCCATCCAGCCGAACGCCAGCTCGACGTCGAGGGCGTAGACCCCGGCGAGCTGCGGCTGCGTGGCGAGGTCGATCGTGTAGACGAACTGTGGGTCGTCCCCGGTGATCTCCACCAGGTTCGGCTGGAGCAGCCGGCCGCCGAGGAGTGCGAGCCGCTGGGCGGGATCGTCCAGCGAGGTGATGGTTATCTTGTCCGGCTCTGGGGTGTTGTTGATATGAAAGGACAGCGTCAGCCAGTCCAGGCGGAGCAGACCGCGCCGACCCGCCGGGTCGATGCGGATCCGGCGTGCCCCGACCGCCTCCAGGCTGAGCCGGACGATCGACAGGCCGTCGCGGGCCGACCGGGTGACCGCCGTCTCCTTCGGACCATTGACGAAGTCCCCGCCCGTGTCGATGTAGACCTCCACGGGCCCCGCGGCGGCCTCGGGCGAGACCTCCTCCGGCGGGATGCCCGCGGCGGCGGCCAGCCCGCTGATCACCGCCAGCGGCCGGTTCGCGACCCCGGCCACCCCGGCGGGCCAGTAGAGCTCACGCATGGAGATCCGGTCGATGTCGGCCGGGGTGAGGTACGGCATCCGGCGGACCAGCTCCGGCGGCAGCAGGCCCTCGGTGGCGTCGGAGCCGAAGTTGTCGTCGTGCGCCCAGGCACCGAAGGCCGCGGCCTCCACCGCGGTCGGCCGGGCGACGAAGCGGGTCAGCGTCCGCAGCCCCGCCTGGCGCGCCCCGGCGCAGGCCAGCGACGGCATCGGGGTCTCCGAGCGCCGGTAACGCAGCCATTCCCGCTGGAAGGCCAGGACGCCGTCCTGGACGGCGGCTCGCTGGGCGACCTGCGTCCGCGAGGTCCGGTCGATGCTGAGCACCGGATTACCCATCTCGTCGAAGGAGACCAGTGACCCGACGTCGGGCATGCAGAGCTGCTCGAGTACCTCGGGGCTACGCATGAGCTGGTTCGCCAGGGTCTCGGGCTGACCGCTTGTCGCAAGATATCCCTCCAGCTCCAGACCGGCCAACCGGTGCGTCATCGCCGCCTGGTTCGTAGCCAGGTACAGGCCGAGGATGTCCAGCCCGCGGCCGGTGGAGGCGAGCAGCCGGGTGAGCAGCGCCTGGATGGTCCCGCCCCAGCCCAGGTCGAGGAAGACGACCCGGCCGCTCTCGGGTAGCTGGCTGTCGAGGTAGCGCACGTAACGCTCACGCAGGCGGGACGCGGTCAGCACGATCTCGCTGCGGATCCGCTCATCGGAACAGAGCGCCTCGAGGGTGTCGTCGAGCAGGCCGGGCACGTCGAGGCGGCGGTCGGCCAGCGCCGAGATGCCGGCGACGTTCTCCAGCCGGACCCCGAGCTGGCGCAGCAGCTGCCCCACACTCGGCGCGTGCCGACGGACCAGGAAGCTCCTGAGCTCCTCGGGGTTGCCCTCGAAGACGTTGGCCAGCGCGCACACCTGCCGCGACGCCCACAGCGTCGAAATGGTGACCCCGACATCCTCGCCGGGACCGACGAGCAGGCGGGAAAGGAAGTCACCCTCCCGCATCAGGCAGTGGATGTGGTCGGCGCCGAAGTCACGGGCCCGTTCCACGGCCCACTCCGCGAAACCGGTGAAGACCGGCCCGAAGACCGTCGCGCCGGCCTCCCAGTACCGGCGCAGCCCCGCGGGGACCGCGAGGGCGTCGGCACGGTGCAGTGATCGGGCCCGCAACGCGGTCATCCCGTAGTCGCCGTCCACCGGGTCGATCGGGAGGTCGTCGCTCGGCGCCTTACGCAGACCCTCGAGCTCGAGGGTCTGCTCCAGCGCCCCGGAGTACTTCGGGTAATGGATGGCGACAAGCCCGTGCTCGCGGGCGCCCTCGACGTCGGCGACGGGGTGGTCGCCAAGGTGCACGACCCGGGACGGCTGCAGGTTCGACGCGGCGAGCATGTGCTGGAACAGCCCGTCGCTCTTCGACGTCCCCGCGTCGGAGGAGGTGAAGATGTGGGTGAAGGGCACGCCGGCCAGCTCCGGCCGGTTCAGCAGCCGTTCGAGCTGGCCGGCCGAGAAGTACGTGTCGGACAGCAGGTAGACCGGCAGGCCGAGCTTCGTCATGGCGAGCTCGGCGAGCTCCACCACGGCGAGGTCGGCGCGGCAGAGCTCGCGTTCGACCGCGACCTCGGCGTCCAGGAGGTCCTGGACGCCGGGGGCACCGGGCAGCGCCGGCAGCAGCAGCTGCCAGATCTCGTCCAGCCGCACCTCATGGGTACCGCGGGTGGCCCTGGCGTGCAGGCGGGCCAGCTGCTCGGCGTGGACCCGCAGCCGGGCGAACTCGCCCGGGGAGACGCTGGCGGGCAGGTGGCCCGCGTCCGCGAGCCGCCGGCCCAACAGCACGAAGGCATGGGCGGGCTCTGGCACCATGCGCCACAGGAGGGTGTCGAAGACATCCAGAGTCAGGGCCTGTGCCCCGCCCGACTCCAGGTGCGACCACACTTCGCGTAGCCGGACGTCGGTGAACACGACCGTCCTCTCCGTGCGGCCGGTTACGACCGCTCCATGCGGCCGGTTACGGCCGCCTCCGCCGGGTCAGCCACGACGGCCGGCGTGCGTCGGGATTCTCCCGCGCGGCCTCGGCCGGCCGAAGCCAGATGGACGGATCAATACTATGAACCGTGCTCTGGCCGTCGGCCACCGGAGTGGGTGGCGTCGCCCGCCCGGCGATGGCACGGTACCGTCCGATTCTGACGAGAAGCGGGCCAGTTCGACCCTATACACCATTGATTATTCATCCACAAGCAGGGCGATACTCTCGGTAGCCGGAAAAGACGGCCGGCCGGGTCGCGGAACCCGCTTGGACGTGGGACGAACCAGGGACGCCTCGGTCTCGGTAGTGTTCAGGTCCCCGGAGTGTCGAGCCGAAGTGTCGAGGAGGAGCGGACAGGTGCAGCTCCAGTCGCGCCATGGCGGCGAGCGGTACCCGCGCATTCGGGAGACGGGGAGGGCGGGCCGTGTCACATCTGGCTGACGCCGCGCTGCCGGCGGGGGCGCCGATGGCTCCGTCCGCCCCGGAGCCGGAGACCGGTCCGCCCGGGCCGCCCGGGCCGGAGCACCATCACGCGCTGGACTCGAGTCGGCTGGCCCGTCGCAGCCGGGCCCAGACGAGGGTGCGCTGGGAACTGCTGCGCAATCTCATCCGCAAGGATCTCAAGATCAAATACAAGGGATCGACGCTGGGATTCGCCTGGTCACTGGCGAATCCGATGCTCCTTCTCGTCGTGTATACCTTCGTGTTCCAGATCGTGCTGAAATCAGGAATCCCCCGCTTCGGTATTTACCTGATGTCCGGGCTGCTCGTCTGGAACGCCTTCTCGGGCAGCGTGTCCGCGTCCTGCGGCAGCGTCGTGGCGAACGCGAACCTCGTCAAGAAAGTCCGCTTTCCCCTCGCCGTGCTCCCCCTGTCGGCGGTCGGCTTCGCCGCGGTGCACTTCCTGCTGCAGCTGCTGGTCCTGTTCGTGGTGATCTTCGCGCTCGGCTACAGCCTGCTCGGCCCCGAGCTGCTGCTGCTCGTCCCGGCCGGAGCCGTCGCCCTCACCTTCACCGTGGCGCTGTCCCTGCTGGTCAGCGCGCTCAACGTGCGTTACCGCGACACCGCCCATCTGCTCGACGTGGCGCTGCTCGCCTGGTTCTGGCTGAATCCCATGGTGTACGCCTTCGGCCTCATCCAGAACAGGTTGGCCGACCTGACCTGGGTGTACCTGCTCAACCCGATGGCCGTCGTGGTCATCACGTTCCAGCGGGCGATCTACGATCCACCCCCGGGTAACTCGACGGGTTCCGCCCCCATCCTGGCGAACCCGGGATACACGTTCTACCTGGAACATCTCGCCGTCGCCGGAGTGATCTCCCTCGTCCTGCTGTGGCTGGGGCTGCACGTGTTCCGCGCCCTGCAGGCGGACTTCGCCGAGGATCTGTAGTCGGCCCGTGGCGGACCGGCCCTGTCCTCGTCGCCCGCCGAAGGCCCCGGGAGCCAGCACGCCGACCGCGGTGCGATCATGATGGGACGTCCGCAGGCGGCCAGCAAGGAGTAGCAGTAGTGGCCCGACACTCGTCCGCGTACCCGCCGAGCCCCGCCGCCCCGCCCGAGGGCAGGGAGGCCGCCACGCCACCCGGCCCGGCGCGCGAGGCGCCCGTGGTGATCGAGGCCGCCGGAGTGAGCAAGAAATTCGTCTCCTACCACAACCGGGCGACCAGTCTGAAGGAACGGTTCGTCCGTCGGGGCGGCCCCGCCGGGGACGACTTCTGGGCACTGCGCGACATCGACGTGACGATCGGGCGAGGCCAGACGGTCGGTCTCGCCGGTGCGAACGGCTCGGGCAAGTCGACGCTGCTCAAGGTGCTCACCGGGATCCTGCGCCCGACGGACGGACGGGTCGCGGTGCACGGTCGGATCGCCTCGCTGCTCGAACTCGGTGCCGGGTTCAACGGCGAGCTTTCCGGCCGGGACAACGTCTACCTCAACGCGTCCCTGCTCGGGCTGTCCAAACGGGAGATCGATCAGCTCTTCGACTCCATCGTCGACTTCTCCGAGCTGCGCCACAAGATCGACGATGATGTCAAGCACTACTCGTCGGGCCAGTACGTCCGCCTCGGCTTCGCCGTCGCCGTGCACGTCGACCCGGACGTGCTGCTCGTCGACGAGGTCCTGGCCGTCGGGGACGAGGCGTTCCAGCGCAAGTGCCTGGCCAAGATCGCCGAATTCCGGGCGCAGGGCCGCACGATCCTGTTCGTGACGCACTCCCTCGACCTCATCGAGAACATGTGCGATCGCATCCTGGTCCTGGAGTCCGGGTCGCTGTTCTTCGACGGCCCGCCGGCCGTGGGTACCAAACTGCTGCGGCAGAAGCTGGGCAGCCTGCCCGCGGGGGAACCGGTCTCCTACCAGTACGCCACGGTCAGGCCGGAGTCGGTCACCTTCAGCCACAAGCCGGGCGGACTGCCCACCGTGCAGTACGGCCCCGGCGAGTCCCTCACCGTCAGCGTCGAGTTCGACGTCACCGAGGGTGCCCCCGAGCACGTGTACCTGCACACCTACATCGTCGGCCAGAGCGAGGTACCGATCTGGATGATGGAGACGCCACCCGGCGGGCTCGCCATCGGGCCGGGCCGCCACATCGTCGACTTCTCGGTACCACGCCTGCCCGAACTGCTCGGCGCCTTCGCGGTGAAGGTGCACGTCTCGGACGCCGCCACCGGCGCCCCGGTCACCACCCGCCGGTTCGAGGAGCTGTTCGGCGTCGGTGGTGCGCAGGCGGACGGACTGCTCAAGGTCGACTACGATGCGAGGTTGCGCGGATGAGCGAGGAACGCCCGACCCGGCCGGCGGCGGGATCGGCCGCCGAGTCGAAGACCGCCGAGCCGCTGGCGACCATCATGATCGTCAACTGGAACGGCGCACATCTCCTCCCGGCCTGCCTGGACGGCATCGCCAAGCAGGAGGCGGATTTCGCCTACCAAACCTGGGTAGTCGACAACGCCTCGTCCGACGGCTCACGGGAGCTGCTCGCCGAGCGATACCCCTGGGTACGCGTGGTGCCCGCGGAGCGCAACCTCGGTTTCGCCGGCGGCAACAACCTGGCGCTGCGCCAGGTCACGACGCCCTTCGCGGTCCTGGTGAACAACGACGCGATCCCCGAGCCCACCTGGCTCGCCGCGCTGCTGGCGCCGTTCGACGAGCCCGGCGGCCGGCATCTCGGCGCCACCACCGGCAAGGTCGTCTTCCTCCCCCGGTTCCTGCGGATCAGGCTGCACACGCCGACCTTCGTCCCGGGTCCGCACGACTCCCGCGAGCTGGGAGTGCGGGTGTCCTCGGTGACGGTGAACGGGCGCGAGGCGCTGCGCGAGGTGCTCTGGGAGAAACTCACCTACGGTGCCGAGGGACCGAGCGGCTCGCCGTACTTCTGGACCCGAGGGGACGGCGAACTGTGCGTGCCGATCCCCGACGGCGGCCCGGTCACCCTCGGGTTCACCTGGGCGGCGGAATCGCGCAAACAGGTCACCCTGAGCTGGGACGGCCCGACGGGCACGTCGGCCGGAGGGCGGGCGGACCTCGCGGTGGGCCCCGAGTCGACGACGGTGTCGCTGACCGTCGGCGGTGAGGCGCCGCGGGTGGACGTCATCAACAACGTCGGCGGCATCGTCCTGACCGACGGTTACGGTGCCGACCGCGGTTACCAGCAGGTCGACGCCGGCCAGTTCGACCAGCCGGAGGACGTGTTCACCGCCTGCGGGAACGGGATGGCGATCCGCTCGCCGCTCGGCCACGAGCTCGGCTGGTTCGACGACGCGTTCTTCCTCTACTACGAGGACACCGACCTGTCCTGGCGGATCCGGGCCCGCGGGTACGGCATCCGCTACGTCCCGGGGGCGGTGCTGCGTCACATCCACTCGGCGTCGAGCGTCGAATGGTCACCGCTGTTCATCTTCCACACCGACCGCAACCGGCTGCTGATGCTCACCAAGGACGCGACCGCGCCGATGGCGCTGGCCGCCGTGATCCGCTACCCGCTGACCACGGTCTCGATCGCGGTGCGCACGCTGCGCCAGGCACAGCGCGCGCGCAGCCGACCCGCGATCCGACCGACCCTGCTGCGGCTGCGAGTGTACGGCTCCTACCTGCGGCTGCTGCCCGACATGCTGCGGGCCCGGCGCGAGATCGGGCGCAGCGCCGCGCAACGGCGGGCGAGCCTGCAAAGCTGGCTGGTGTCCCGATGAACGATCCCGCGAGAGCCGGCCAACCGGCCGAGAACGACCAACCGGCCGGCGACGCACCGGCCGAGGGCGACCGACCGGCCGGCGGGGTGCGGGCGGCGGTCTACAACCGGTTCTGGCACTCCATGGGCGGCGGGGAACGCCACAACGGCATGATCGCCCAGGTACTGGCCGCCGAGGGCGCCGCGGTCGACCTCCTCGGGCACTCCGAGGTCGACCTCGCGGCGCTCGGCGAGCATCTCGGGCTGGATCTCGCCGGCTGCCGGTACGTGCGGTTGCCGGACCGGGGCGAGGAGGCCATCGCCGTCCTCTCCGGGCGCTACGACCTGTTCGTGAACGGTTCGTACATGAGCCGGATCATGCCGAAGGCCCGCCACTCGGCGTACCTGTGCTTCTTCCCGACGCCGTTCGACCACGACATGGCGGCCTGGCGTAAGGCCGCGGTCCGCACGGCCGGGCCGCTGCTGCGCGGGGTTCGCCCGGCGGTGAGCTTCGGCCAGGGCTGGTACCCGCCGGAGGGCGGCCGCCGCCGGCAGTGGACCTGGACGAACGGGGCGGGCATCCTCGCTGTCAGCCCGGGCGAGCGGCGCACCCTGCGCGCCGATATCGGCCGGCCCGGCGCGCCCGTCGGCACGGCCTTGCGCCTCCTCGACGCCGACGGCAGCGTGCTGGCCAAGCTGCAGATCGGCACCGACTTCACCCCGTTCGAGGTATCGCTGCCGCCGTCGGCGAACGGTACCGAGCTCACCCTGGTCAGTGACGCGTTCTCGCCGGGCGCGGCGGACGTGCGCGAACTCGGCGTGGCGGTGAGCCGGCCCCGGGTCACCGACGGTGGCGAGGGGCCGATCGCCCGGCTCCCGCTGCGTTTCCCCTGGCTGCTGCGGGACCCGGCCGACCTCGGCTACCTCGACGGCTACAACGTGGTCATGGCCAACTCGCGGTTCACCCGCGGCTGGATCCGCCGGTTGTGGAAGCGCGACGCCGACCTGCTGTTCCCCCCCATCCAGGTGGAACGGCTGCATCCGGCGCCGCGGCGGGAGAAGGCCGTCGTCACCGTCGGCCGGTTCTTCGCCCCCGGCCTCGGCCACGCCAAGCGACAGCTGGAGATGGTGCAGTGGTTCGGCGACCTGTACCGCGCGGGCGACCTGCCCGACTGGACGATGCACGTCGTCGGCGGCTGTGAGGACTCTCAACTGCCCTACCTGGAGCAGGTCCGGGCGGCCGGCGCGGGGCTGCCGGTGCAGATCCATCCCAACGCCCCGCGCGCCGAGGTCGAACGGCTGCTCTCGACCAGCTCGGTGTTCTGGTCGGCCACCGGGTACGGCGAGGACGACGACCGGCGTCCCTGGACGGCGGAGCACTTCGGGATGACCACCGTCGAGGCGATGGCCGGGGGCTGCGTTCCCGTCGTCATCGACCGGGCCGGCCAGCGAGAAATCGTCCGGCACGGGGTCGACGGCTACCGATGGACCGGCTCGGAGCAGGTTGCCTCCTTCACTCGCCGGCTCGCCGCCGAGGACGGTCTGCGCGGTCGGCTCGCCGCCGCGGCGATCGAACGCGCCCAGACCTTCTCCGATGCGGCGTTCGCGCGGCAGTGGCGGGAGATCGCCACCCGGCACGGGCTGTACGAGCGGTGAAGCGGCGCGGTGTGGCGTGGCACTCCCGGAAAGGAGGGGGTGATCCCGGCATGAGGGTCATGCTGGACGGCACGCCGTTGCTCGGGCAACGCACCGGGGTCGGCCATTACACCGAGCATCTGCTGACCGGGCTCGCCCGGCTCGCCACCGAGCCCGGGTGGGAAGCCGGGGCCGGGTGGGAAGCCGGGGCCGGGTGGGAAGCCGAGGCCGGGTGGGAACTCGCGGCGACGGCGTTCACCTGGCGCGGGTTGGGCGAGCTCCCGGGCGCGCTGCCGGCCGGGGTGCGAACGGCGGCCCGGCGGGCACCGGCCCGGCTGTTGCAGGACGCCTGGGCCCGCTCGGAGTACCCGCCCGTCGAGTGGCTCACCGGCCCCGCCGACGTCATGCACGCGACGAACTTCGTCCTTCCACCCCTGCGCCGGGCCCGCGGTGTGCTGACCATCCATGACCTGTCCTACCTGCGTACCCCGGACACGGTGACGGGGGCGTCCGCCCGCTACAGCGATCTGGTCCCCCGCGGCCTGCGCCGGGCGTCCGCCGTGCTGACGCCCAGCCGCGCGGTGGCCGACGAGGTGGTGACGGCCTACCGGCTCGACCCCGCACTGGTGACCCCGACGCCGCTCGGCGTCGACGACGCCTGGTTCACCACGGCGAAGCCGAGCCTCGCCTGGCGCAGGGCCCGTGGCCTGCCCGAGCGGTACCTGCTGTTCGTCGGTTCGGTGGAGCCCCGCAAGAACCTCCCGGCGCTGCTGGAGGCGGTCCGCCGACTGCACGCGGCGAAAATCGACGCTCCGCCGTTGGTGCTCGTCGGGCCTCCGGGGTGGGGACCGGCGCTGGACCTGGCGAACCTGCCGTCCGACGCCGTCGTCGCCGCCGGTTACCTCGACAGCGAGGCGCTGCGGACGACCGTCGCCGGAGCGAGCGTGCTGTGCTTCCCGTCCCGGTACGAGGGCTTCGGTCTACCCCCCCTGGAGGCGCTCGCCGCCGGGACTCCGGTGGTCGCCGCCGACATCCCGACCGTGCGGGAGGTCACCGCCGCTCTCGTCGACGTCGCCGCCCCCGCCGGCCGGACCCCTGGCCAGGCCCCCGGACGGGCCATCACCCGGCCCAGCAGTCCGGTGCGGCTCGTTCGGCAGACCGACCGCGACTCGTTCGCCGACGACCTCGCCGAGGCGATCCTGGAGCTGCTCGACTCCCCCGGCGACACCGACGCCGGCCGGGCGCACGCCCGCACGTTCACCTGGCGGCGCACCGCGCAGCTCACCGCGGCCGTCTACCGCCGGGTCACCGAGCTTCCATAACGCGACAACGAGCAGGACACCGCCGAGAACGGCCCATCCCGCCAGGCACGACAGCCCGAGGTCGGGCGGGCCCGGGGCCGTCTGGTCCCAGGCGGCCCGCAGCCGGTCCAGGTTCGCCAGCGGGGCGAGCGCGGGCCGCTTGAATGCCAGGTCACGGATGAGCATGACCACGGTGAGCGCCGCCAGCGCGGCGACGACCGCGACCGTCGGCAGGCCGCGGCGGCCCAGCGGCAACGACCCGCAGCAGGCCGCGACGACGAAGGCGAGGATCGGCAGCATCGGCAGCAGGTACCGGGTGAACGGCGCGCCTCCGACGGCGACGTATCCCACCAGGGTGGCGACGACGAGCAGGCAGTGCAGGGTGAGCAGAAGGCCGATGACGACGCTGCCGGCCAGCCGGCCTCCCGGCGGATCCGCCTCGGAGTGCCCGTCGTCCACCCCGTCGTCCACCGGCCGGGCCTCGGTGGTACCCGCGATCCGGGCGGCCGGGCGTGCAGCGGTCCGCAGCCGGGCGCCCAGGACCCGAACCCCCGCCGCCACCAGGCCCGCGCCGGTCACGACCGCGACCCCGACGGCGATCGTCCGGGCGTGACCGGTCAGCAGGACGGGACGTCCGAAGAACCCGCGGTAGGCGTGCCACCAGAAGTCGCTGTCACGTAATACCTGCCAGGCCGACGTCCGCCCATCGCGGATCGGGAACATCTCGGCGACCCGGCCCGAGGCGGTGGGATCGCCGTACCGGCGCACGTTACGCAGGTAGAACCAGCCGGTCGCGGCGAAAGTCAGCGCGACGAGCGTGACCGCGGCCGTTAGGCCACGCCCGGCTCGCCGCAGCCGGCCACCGGACGTCCGCATCGAGACGGCGGCACCGAGAGCCGGGACGACCACCGCGACGGCCAACGCGCCACTGGCCCGACTCGCCGCCGCGGCCGGGCCGAGCACCGCCAGCGCCGCCAGGGTCCGCGGCCCCGGTCCCCGGCGGATGATCGCGACGGCCACCGCGAGCAGGCCGGTAATGGTCGCCACCGCCAGGGTGTCGTTGTAGACCTGGCCGGAGATGAGGACGAACATGCCGACCACGCCGACGATCGCCGCCGCGCCGACGGCGACACCGGGCCGCCCCGGCAGCACACCGCGGACCAGCGCCGCGGTCGCGATCACCGCGATGATCCCGAACGCCACGTTGAGAAGGCGGGCGGCCCGGAAACCGGCCAGCGGATGATCCAGCGCGACGCCCGTCCGGAGCGGGACGGCCTCGACCGCGTAGAACAGCGGTGGATGGTTCGCGGTGTAGGTGAGGTCGACATTCGTCAGTGGTCGGCCGAGGCGCGCCCCGCAGAGCCGATCGACGTGGGAGGCCACCGCGGCCCGCGCCTGCTGCGGCGACACCACGCAGTCGGCGGGCAGTCCCGGCATGCTCGGGATGCGGGAGTGCACGGGCGAGTCGAGCACGGGCAACGAGCCGTCAGCGACGACGAACGCGTAGGCGGTGTGCTGTGCCTCGTCGGCCGAGGTGAAGGGAGGCACGACCGCGGCGACGAGCACGCCGAGCGCGGAGAAAACCATGCCGGCCGCGACCACCCCGGTCACAAGCCAGCGCCGCCCCGGATCCGACACCCGCCGGACCTCCGACACCCGCCAGGCCTCCGGCGCCGCACCGGTCCCAGGCACCTGCGTGGAGGTTTCGACCGCCTGCCACGCATCCCCGCCAGGCACGTCGGCAACCCTCTCAGCATCGGCCGGGCGGTGTCGCCCCGACTACCACGCCACAACGCCGGTCAGCCCGTCGAACATCAGCGACGATCGTTTGGCGGATACGACGGTATCGTCCGCTTGGCGTCAGCTGTCCGGCGGTCCGTTATCCGGCGGCCGGCGCTCTCCGGCGGTCCGGGTTTGGAGCGCGGCAACGAATCCGGCCACGCCCAGGATCGCGGCCGATCCGATCGGCCCGATGACCGCGGCGAGGTAGCGGTAGTCGAATCCGGAGGTCAGCGCGGACAGCACAAGGGTCGACAGGCCGGCCCCGGCGGCCAGCCAGAACAGCCGCCCGACCCCCGGCCACGCTGCCGTCACCCCGCTCCTGCGCACCCGGCGAACGGCCTCGAGCAGTACTGCCGCGAGACCCGCCAGCAGGCCCAGGCCGACGAGCGGCATCGGAGCGTAGGCCAGGCGGGAGTAGACGGCCAGCCAGCCCGCCGCGGGGTTGTGCACCTCGGTCGCGACGAAATAGCCGTCGTCGGCATGCGGATCGTCCGGGGTCAGCACGTTGGTCACGCTGGACGGCAGTTCCCAGGTGTCCGCCCGCGAGGTCTTCGTCGTCTCATGCCGGACCGGGGAGAGATAGCCGACGAGGTACCGGGCCGACGTCGTCACCAGCATCCACGGCTGGTCACGCACGACCTCGCCCGCGAACTCGGCCGCGAGGTCCTCCCGTCCCGGTGGGATGTGCCGGTGCCCCTGGCGCAGAGGGGAGTCGGCCGGCCACAGGTAGCGAACCGGCGAACCGCGCTGGTCGACCGGCCGTGGGTCGCACAGGGTGCGCAGGTCCGCTCGCGACAGCGCGGAACAATCCGCGAACGGCGCCACCCGCCCGTACAGGAAGAACCCGGAGTGCGCGGAAACGGCGAAGCCCCCTCCCGCCGAGGCGCTCCACCCAGAGTAGGCCAGGATCGGCGCGGCGGCGGCCAGCGCGAAGGCGAGGACGGGTCGGGCCGCCCGAGGAGCGGCAACCGACCCGGCCCGGGAAGTCGCGCGCCGCCGGTCGGCCAGCACGGTGCCGAGCAGGACGACCAGGCCGACCGCCAGCGGGCCGTAGCCCACCGTCCGCACGCACAGGCAGGCTCCGAGCAGCAGGCCGGCGGCGGCGCAGGCAACGGGCCGAGGGCGTCCCGGTAACGCGAGCAGCGCCACGCCGACCGAGACGAGAACCCCGAACAGGCTGTCGGCGAGGACGAACTGGCCGAGGTCCAGCACCCACGGGGAGAGCAAGGCGGGGGTGGCGGCGAGGGCAGCGAGCCACGGCCGGCGAGCAACCCGCAACGCCACCGCATAGAGCGCCACCACCGCGCCCAGCGTGAGCAGGTGCTGGACGACGACGACCCGCGTCAGGTGGGCCTGCCCGTCGAGGATCCGCAGGAACATCGGGTAGCCCGACGGCCGCCAGTCGCCCGGCCAGATGTCCCGCCATGCCTGGTCGAGGTAGGCCGCCGAATCCCCGAGGTACATCAGCGCGGGCGGGTAGGTGACGATCACCAGGACCCGGGCAGCGATCCCGGCGGCGACCAGCAGCAGAAAGACCGCGTGCCGACGGGGCGTCCCGCGCAGGCGCCGACGCGCGGTCGGAATCGCGGCTACTTGAGGACCTCCGCGGTCTCGTCGGACTCCGCCGAGCCCGGCGCCGCGGGCCGCGCGCCACCGACGGTGTTTCCCAGGCGGATCTCGGGCAGCAACCAGGCCAGCGCGAAGGCGCACAGACCGATCGGCACCGCCACCAGGAAGACGGTCTGCATCGCGTCCGAGAACGCCTGGACGAATCCGTCCCGGATCGTCGGGGGCAGCCTGTGGAGCACCTGGGGGGTGATGTTGGAACCGGAGGCGGACAGACCGGGTGGCAACGGGATGCCCGCGAACCGCTCGGCGAGGTTACCTCTGAGCTGGTTCGCGAAGATCGCGCCGAATACGGCGGTACCGAACGACCCGCCGATGAACCGGAAGAAGGTCGCACCCGAGGTGGCCACGCCCATCTGCCGGTAGTCGACAGCGTTCTGCACGGCCATGACCAGGACCTGCAGGACCGCGCCGATCCCGACCCCGAGAAGGAACATGGACAACGTGAGCTGCAGCGTAGAGATGTCGGGACTGATGAACGACAGCAGGAACAGGCCGATCGACATCATCGCGGTACCGACGACCGGGAAGATCTTGTAACGGCCCCACCGGCTGATGAGCCGGCCGGAGATGATCGAGCTGAGTAGCAGCCCACCCATCACCGGCAGCATCTGCAGGCCGGAGTCCGTCGGGTCGACTCCCTTCACCACCTGGAGGAACAGCGGTAGGAAGACGATCGCGCCGAACATCGCGAAGCCGACGACGAAGCCGACCGCGCCGGCCACCGAGAACACCCGGACCCGGAACAGGGTCAGCGGCAGCACGGGTTCGACCGCCACTCGTTCGACGAACACGAACCCGACGAGGAGCACAACTCCCGCGACGCCCATCCCGATGATCTCCGGTGATCCCCAGGCGTAGGTGGTGCCAACCAGGCTGGTCAGCAACACGAGGCTGGTCGTCGCCATGGCCAGGAGCACGGTGCCGAGGTAGTCGATGACGTGCCTGATGCGGTTCCTCGTCGCCGGGAGCGCCAACGCCGTCACCACCAGGGCGACCGCGCCCACCGGCAGGTTCACGTAGAAGACCCAGCGCCAGGAGAGATGATCGACGAACAGGCCGCCGAGTAGCGGACCGACCACCGACGACACGCCGAACGTCGCGCCGAACAGCCCCTGGTAACGGCCTCGATCGCGCGGCGGAACGAGATCACTGATGATCGTTATTACACTGATGATCAACCCGCCGCCATCGAGCCCTTGGACAGCGTCGAAGGCGCGGCCGAGAGTGTCGGGCAACGAGGCGTCATCCGGGGACTCCTGCCACCGCACGGTCAGGGTCCGCACGACGGCCAACGTCGTCGCGACCAGCACGACGGGGTGGGGGTCACGATCGGGATCGAGCCCGCAACGCCGGCCGATCGCCTCGGCGAGAGCGCGTTCGTAGGAACTCCAGCTGGCCGCGTTGGCCATGGTCAGATGCAGATGGGCACGGATGATCGCAAGCCGGACGCGCCACAGCTCGGCCTGATCGGGCGCGACGAGGGCGGCCCGATCCAGCATGACCGCCCGCAACGCCGCCAGCGGCTCCTCCTCGGGAGGGCGCTCCGCCACCGCTCCCCCGGACCCCCCTACAACTTTGTAGTATACGCACTTATTCTCATCCTGCAAAATTCTACTGTGACAGTCAACACGATCGGCGCCCACCGGGAACCGTCGCCGAAGGGCCGGGCGGATCGGGAAGACGGGGCCGGGCGGGGGACCGGACAGCAGGCGAGAACCAGGCGAGAGTCAGACACGCCCCCGCCCCCGCCCGCGGCCGGGGGCGCGGTGGGCCGACGGTGGCCGGTCGCGCAACGATCGGCAGAAAGATCGGTACCCGGCAGAACGATCAGCCGCGCAGCGCGTCGCCCGCCGCGACGAAGGTCGCGGACAGCGCGGCGTCCCAGGCCCGCGGAGGAGTGAGTCCCGCGTCCACCCACGACCGCCCGGAGAGCACCGCGTAGGCCGGGCGCCGGGCCGGACGGGGAAATGCCTCCGTCGTCGTCGGCGTCACCTTGGCCGGGTCCTGGCCCAGCGCGGCGACGATCTCGCGGGCGAAGCCGAACCACGTGGTCTCGCCGGCGTTCGTGCAGTGGTAGACGCCGGTCGGTGCCGCCGAGGAAGCGAGCTCGATCAGCCCCGACGCGAGATCGGCCGACCAGGTCGGCGAGCCCACCTGATCGTCCACAACGGACAGCGTGTCCCGCTCACGGGCCAGTCGCGAGATCGTCTTCACGAAGTTGCTGCCGGTCCGGCCATAGATCCATGCGGTGCGCACCACGTACGAGGCATCGGGCAGCAGGCCTCGGACAGCCTCCTCCCCGGCCAGTTTCGTCCGGCCGTATGCCGAGACGGGACCGGTAGGATCGTCGACCTCGTAGGGCTTGGCGGCCCGCCCGTCGAAGACGTAGTCAGTCGAGATGTGGATCAGGGTCGCGCCGACCTCGGCGCAGGCTGCGGCGAGGTGCGCCGGCCCCGTGGCGTTGACCGCGTAGGCGCCAGCCTCGTCCGACTCCGCCGCGTCGACGTTTGTCCAAGCCGCCGTGTTGAAGACGACCAGCCCACCCTGGGTCTTCGCGGGACGCGCCTGGTCGCGCAGGACGGCGCGCACCCGGGCCGAATCGGTGATGTCGAACTCCGCCCGGGTCAGACCGGCCCAGCCGTACACCCCGGAGTCCGGTTCCGCGGCTCGAGCCTCGAGCAGCCGGCAAAGGTCGGCCCCGAGCTGACCGGCGGCACCGGTCACGAGAAAACGCACCTTCCGAGTGTCGCAGACACCCTGACCCGCCCGGTTCAGGATCCACCCAGGATCAGCCCGTGTCGAGAAGAGGGCAACAGACAGGCGACGGTTACCCCACGCCGAGCTCGTCCGAACCTCTCACATCGGTCGTCTACGCTGGCGTCAACCATGGACGCCCCAGAACCGCCGATCATCGACCGTAGCTACACCGCCGGTCCCGCGCCTGATTCCGCGGCGGGGACCCGGCCGGCGGGGACCCAACCGGCGACCGAGGCGCGAGGCGAGGCCGCCGAGGCGGTGTCGATGCCCGGTCCGCGGCGCGTGCCGGTGTTACTGCTCCTCATCACGGCGGTTCACCTCGGCCTGCTGCTCAGCTACGCGTTCGTGTATCCGACCTGGACGGGATACGACGAGGCTCAGCACGTGGACATGGTCTACGGCCTGCAGCACGGAGTCGGCTGGCCCGCACCAGGCAAGAAGATCATCTCGACGGGTGTAGCCGCGACCTCTGACGACTTCGACCGCGGCCGCTTCCAGGACATGTTCCAGGCCGGTGGGAAACAGCGGGGCTCCCCGTCCTTCGCCGAGATCGATCCGACGCCACGCGGCCAGCGCCAGGCGTTCGACGCCCTCGGTGGGGTTACCCCCGTCGGCGACGGCCGCCTCTCCAACCAGATGGTGCAGCATCCACCATTGATCTACGTGGTCGGCGCCAGGCTGCTCGACGCCCTGCCGGGCTCCAAGCACTGGGCCTATGACCAGCAGGTCTTCGTCCTGCGTCTGTTGAACATCCTGGTGGTCGCGCCGCTGCCCCTGCTGGCATGGCTGGCGGCACGCCGCTTCGGACTGGATCAACCATCGGCTCTCGCCGCGGCGGCCCTGCCACTCGCCGTACCCGGGTTCACCAGGGTCGGTGCCACCTTCAACAATGACGGCATCCTGATGCTCGCCACCGGCGGGCTGACCGTCACCCTCGTGGGTGTGCTGCGCGGCGACATGCGTCGCCGCGCAGCCGCCTGGGCCGGAATCTGGTTGGGAATCGCCCTGCTGTCCAAGGCGTTCGCGCTGGCCCTGCCGGCCGTGATCATCGCCGCCTATCTGGTCGGCTGGTGGCACCTGCGGCGTGCGGGCCGGCATGCACCGGAGCGGTCTGCGTATCCGGCCGGCCGACTTTTCGCGTCGCGTCGCGCGATTGGCTCCCTGCCATGGACGCCGGCCACGCTGGCGGTCGGCCTCGGGCTCGCCCTGGGAGGCTGGTGGTGGATCAGGAACTACGTCCTGTACGACGCCGTCCAGCCGAACGGGTGGGCGACGAACCCGCCGCGGCGGGAACCACTGCTGCTTCCGGACTCCTTTCTCACCTGGTTCTGGTACTTCTTCCGGACTATGATCAGCCGCTTCTGGGGCGGGCTCGGCCTGTTCGAGCCGCCCCAGCTCTCCCCGGTCGCCATCGTCGTGGCGACCGGGGCGGTCGTCGGACTGTGCGCGGCCGCGCTGGTCGCCGGACCACGCCGCGCCGCGCGGCCGGACCGGCTGGCGAGCGATGCCGGGCCGGCGGTACTGCTGCTCCCGGTCGCTTTCGCCTACCTGATGGTCGGGCAGCGCAGCTGGGCGGAGTACCAGCAGTACACCCGCGGCATTGCCGTCCAGGGCCGGTATCTCTACCTGGGACTGGTCGGTCTGGGGGTGGTGTTCGCTCTGGGCCTGCGCACGGCGCTGCGCGGCCGGGAGCGACTGGCACCCGCCGTCACGCTGGTCAGCGCGCTGCTGATGCAGGGTCTGGGGCTGCTGGCGATCTGTTCATACTACTGGTTGCCGCGCCAGGTGTCCTTCACCCCGGCTCGCGTTCCCGAGGTCGTCGCGGGGGCCGGCCGCTGGGCGCCGTTCCCGGTCGGCGTCACGATCACGGTCTTCGTGCTGTCGGCGGTGCTCGTCGTTCTCTGCCTCGCCGTCGCGGTGCGGGCGGGCGGAGCCGGGGGCGCGCGGGCGGGGGCGCGGTCACGGGATCGGGTCCGGGATCGGGTCCGGGCGTAGGCGGTCACCGGCCGACGCCCGCCCCACGAAGTCCGTCGCGGATGTGCAAGGGAGGTCCGCTCCGAGCGGGCCTCAGGTCCCCGTCGTAGCCACCGAGACGCGGGAGTGGTCGCCCAGCATGAGCCGATGCGCCCTGGGCAGGGCCGCGGAGGGGACGACCTCGGCATCCCGGCCGATCAACGAGTCCTCGATCCGCCCGATCCCACGGATCGTCGCCCGCTCCAGCACGATCGAGTACTCGATCTCGGTCCGTTCGATGGTGCAGGAGTGAAAGATCGAGGTGAACGGGCCGACATAGGTATCGACGAGGGTGGTGTCCCGGCCGATGATGGCCGGCCCGCGCACGGTGGACCGGACCAGCGAGGCGCCCTCCTCGATCACCACACGGCCGACGATCGTGCTGTGCTCGTCAACGCTGCCACGGATCGCCGGCTCGATCGACTCGAGGAGGTGGCGGTTTGTCTCGAGCATGTCGTCGAGTCGGCCGGTGTCCTTCCAGTAACCCTCGACCAGGTGCGAGGCGACCTCGTATCCGCCGTCGACGAGCCACTGGATCGCCTCGGTGATCTCCAGCTCGCCGCGGGCCGACGGTTTGATCGCCCCCACGGCGTCGTGGATGGGGGTGCCGAACATGTAGACGCCGACGAGCGCCAGGTCACTCGGCGGAACGAGCGGCTTCTCGACCAGTCGAATGATCTTCCGGTCCGCACCGAGCTCGGCGACACCGAAGGCGGAGGGGTTGTCGACCCTGGTCAGCAGGATCAGGGCGTCCGGCGTGGTCCGTCGGAACTCCTCGACCAGGCTGGAGATCCCACCGATAATCAGGTTGTCGCCGAGGTACATGACAAACGGTTCATCGACGAGGAAGTCGCGGGCGATGAGCACGGCATGCGCCAATCCGAGCGGCGCGTCCTGGCGGATGTAGGTGACCTGGATCCCGAATGCCGAGCCGTCACCTACCGCCGCCTGGATCTCGTCGGCCGTCTCCCCCACGATGATCCCGACATCGGTGATACCGGCGTCACGGATGGCCTCCAAGCCGTAGAAAAGCACCGGCTTGTTCGCCACTGGGACAAGCTGTTTGGCCGAGGTGTGGGTGATTGGCCGCAGACGGGTTCCCGAACCACCGGCAAGGACGAGGGCCTTCATGATCCGAAACCCTATCGTGCCGCTTTGAGCTAACAGAAAGTAACCGCCAATGTGATTCCTATCACATGGCAGATCGATCCACCTTTGCCCGCATGTCACCGCGAACACCCACCTGTGCAACAGGTATTTCCATGCGCACCGGGCCGGCGACAGGTACACCCCGCCCGATACGGGTACGTTGGGTAGTCGCAGGGTTCGGGGCGGCCAGCCGGCGGGAAACCTTACCGCGCATCTGATCGTTCCAGACCCAGGAGACATCTCGGGCCGCCTGGGAGGGGGACACGGTGACCGACGCGCCGCCGCGTCTGTCCGCGGGGTCCCAGGGCCCGCCCCCGCGGCGACGAAATCGTCTGAATCCTACTGCCCGTGCGTATCGAGGCCCGTATCCGACCCGGGACGACCACCAGAACCGCGACGACCACCAGAACCGCGACGGCGAACACGACACTCGCCGGGAGCGGTCTCTGGCATCCCGCCTGCTCACGGTAGTCGCAGCAATACTCGCCGCCGTGGTACTCCTTGCCGCGGTGGGCGGCTGGACCGCCTACGAGTATTTTGACACCCAGATCAACCGGATCCGCCTCGGGCTCGGCGGGGACCGGCCGGCGGAGGCCGCGGAGGGCACCCGGAACTTCCTGCTGGTCGGATCGGACAGCAGGGCGGGCACCGGCGGCGAGTACGAGAGCCAGGGAGCGGTGACCGGCGAACGGTCGGACACGACGATGCTGGCCCACCTCGACGTGGACGGGACCACGACGATGGTCTCCTTTCCGAGGGACATCCTCGTGCGCATTCCGGGGCACGGCCTCGGCAAGCTGAACTCGGCGATCACCCTCGGCGGGCCCAGTCTCCTGATCAGAACGATCGAGAATCTCACCGACATCAAGATCGACCACTATGTCTCGGTCGATCTGGCCGGTTTCAAGGAGATGACCGATGCCATTGGCGGCGTCACCGTCTGCGTCAAACCGCTACCAAACGGCGGAAAGTCCAATCTGTACGATCCGTGGTCGCAGTGGCGGGGCACGGTAGGCAAAAATCATCTCAACGGAGAGCGGGCACTCGCCTTCGTCCGCCAACGCCACGGCCTACCCGACAACGATTTTGATCGCATCCGCCGCCAGCAGCAGTTCATCGGCGCCATCTTCACCCAGGCAACCACGACCGGGGTGCTCGCCAACCCGGTCAGGCTGGAGAACCTGCTTCAGGCCGCGACCAGGGCGCTCACCATCGATGACGGCACCAGCATGAACGACATGCGCGCGCTCGCGACACGGCTGCGCGGGATGTCCGCCGATCAGATCCGGTTCGAGACGATCCCCGTGCACGCCCCGACGCCGGCCGAGGGCGGCAACGCCGTGGGGGAGCTGCCGAGGTTCGGCTCCGTACAGCTCTACGACCCCGAGACGCTGGAGAAGTTCTTCGCTCCGCTGCGCGGGCGGGCCCGTGACACGCGGGAATCCTCCGTTACCCCGACCCCGACGGTCGACCCGGCACAGGTGCTGATCGACGTCTACAACGGCGCCGGGGTGGGGGGCCTCGCCGCCACGGCCGCCGGGGAGCTGCGGCAGGCCGGTTTCCGGGTCGGCCCGCCGCAGACGTGGCAGGCCGGCGTGGTGGAGACGACACAGGTGCGCTATCGCCCGGGCGAACAGGCCGCCGCCCATGCCGTGCAGGCCGACGTGCCCGGCAGCCGGTTGCGCGCGGACGCCTCCGTCCCCGCCGGCCACATCACCCTCGTCCTGGGCACGTCCTACGACGGGGTGAACCCGAGTCCAGCGGCCGGGGGCGCCGGATCGACCGGTGGTACCGGCACAGCCGCCGGGGCGACCGGCGGGTCCGCCGCGGCGGACCCGCCTCCCGCCTCACCGTCGACGGCCGCGGATCTCACCTCGGGGTGCACGTACTAGGGCCTGTT
>NZ_CDWTMG010000018.1:28005-43186 GCF_977945845.1 Frankia sp. CcMO1 | reverse complement strand
CACCCGCCTCGGCGTCGTCGCCCGCCGGCCCGCCGCCGTGGCGGAGGTGACGGAGATCGGGTCGCGGCTGGGCGTCGAGGTCACCGCGCTGCCCTGGGATCTGCTGGCCGCCGGCCTGCCGGCCGGCCCGGATCTGGTCATCTCCACCACGCCCGCCGGCGCGACCGACGGGCTCGCCACCAAACCGTGGTCGCCAGCCTGTCAGCTCGTAGAACTGCTCTATCATCCCTGGCCCACGGCGCTGGCCGCCGCGGCCTACCGGGCCGGTGCCCGGGTCGCAGGTGGCCTGGAGATCCTCGCCGCCCAGGCCGTGGGGCAGGTCGAGCATTTCACCGGGCAGGTGGTTCCCGCCAGCGTTCTGTTGGCCGCGGGCCAGGCCGCGCTGGACGAGCGGGCGCAGGCGGACAGGCCCCCGGCGGTGCCGGCGGTGGAGGTCGGCGTGCCGGCCGGCCATGGTTTCGCGGGGAGTGGTCCCCGCGGCCGCGGCGGACCTGCCGGCGGATAGCGGTGCCGGGAGTGGTGCCGGGCGGCGCGCTCAGCATGTTGATCGCCCTTCCGGCGCTCGCCGCCCTGCCGTTCGGTCGCCGGGTCGTGGCCGGCGTGCCGGCAGTGCCCGGGGAGGCCCCGCACCGGGAGGTGCCCGGGGCGGTGGCGCTCGGTGCCGTGACGGTGCTGGTCGCCACGGCCGTGACCGTCGCCCTGCACGATCATCCGAGCTGGTTGCCGGCCTATGTGTACCTGGCGGTCGTCGGGGTCTGGCTGGCCGTGATCGATCTTCGGGTGCACCGCCTGCCCGACCATCTGGTACTGCCGTCCTATCCGGTGCTTGCCGGGCTGTTCGGCCTCGCCGCGCTGGTCACCGCCGAGCCCGACCGTCTGCTGCGCGCCGGGGTGGCGGCCGCCGCCGTCTGGATGATCTTCCTGGGGGTGCATTGCCTGCCGAGGGCGGGACTTGGGCGCGGCGACGTCAAGGTGTCCGGCCTGCTGGGCGGTGCGCTCGGCTGGCTCGGCTGGCCGAGTGTGGTGTTCGGGCTGTTCGCCGGCGTCGTCCTCGGGGGGCTCTGGGCAAGCGCGCTGCTGGTGGCGGGCCGGGTCGGCCGGCATGACCGCATCGCCTACGGTCCCTTTCTGCTTGCCGGGACGCTGCTCGCCGTCCTCGGCCGCGCCGGCTGATCCCGGTTATTCTACTTGATCCATATTATTTTGTTTAATCCCAATCGTCCTATTTGATCCTGATAGTTCCGTTTGATTCCGGTCGTCCTGCCTGATCGCGGTCGTGACCTGGGCGGTGAGCGTGAAAGACTGGAGCCATGGTGCGTTGGCTGACGGCGGGGGAGTCTCATGGTCCCGCCCTGGTGGCGACGGTCGAGGGGCTGCCCGCCGGGATCCGGATAACCAGTTCCGACATCTCCGCCGAGCTGGCCCGCCGCCGGCTCGGGCACGGTCGCGGCGCGCGGATGAGCTTCGAGCGTGACGAGGTCGAGCTGCTCGGCGGAGTCCGCCACGGCGTCACTCTCGGCGGCCCGGTCAGCGTGGTCGTCCGCAACACCGAGTGGCCCAAGTGGGAGCGGGTCATGTCGCCCGACCCGGTCGATCCGGCGGCGCTGGCGGGCCTGAGCCGCGCAGCCCCGCTGACCCGGCCCCGGCCCGGCCACGCCGATCTCGCCGGCATGCAGAAGTACGGGTTCGACGACGCCCGGCCCGTGCTGGAGCGCGCCAGCGCCCGGGAGACCGCCGCGCGGGTCGCGCTCGGCACCGCGGCCAAGGCGCTGCTGCGGCAGGCATACGGCATCGAGGTGATCTCGCACGTCGTCGCGATCGGCGCGGTCGAGGTGCCCCCGGGGGTGCCCGCCCCGACGTCGCTGGCGGCGGTGGATGCGGACCCGGTCCGCTGTGCCGACCAGGCGACCAGCGTGCGGATGGTCGCCGAGATCGACGCAGCCCACGCCGACGCGGACACCCTCGGCGGCATCGTCGAGGTGCTGGCGTATGGCTGCCCGCCCGGGCTCGGCAGCTACGTGCACGGCGACCGGCGCCTCGACGCCCGGATCGCGGGCGAGCTGATGGGCATTCAGGCGATCAAGGGCGTTGAGTTCGGGGACGGTTTCACCACCGCGCGGCGGCGGGGTTCCGTGGCGCACGACGAGATCGAGCCGGCCGGTGCCGGCGGCCGGCGGGTGCGGCGGGCGACTGCCCGGGCCGGCGGGGTCGAGGGCGGCATGACCACGGGCGAGCCGTTGCGCGTGCGGGTGGCGATGAAGCCGATCTCCTCGCTGACCAGGCCGTTGTCCACGGTGGACGTGTCCACTGGCGAGGCGGCGGTCGCGATCAACCAGCGGTCCGACGTGTGCGCGGTGCCCGCGGCCGGGGTGGTGACGGAGGCGATGGTCGCCCTCGTGCTCGCCGGCGCGGCGCTGGAGAAGTTCGGGGGGGACTCGGTGGAGGAGACCCGGCGCAATTACGAGGGGTACCTGAAGTCCCTGGTCATCCGCTGATCGGCGGCGGGAATCGGCAGGCGGCGAAGACAGAGGATCATCGTGGGGGAGCCGGCGACGGACGCGTGGGCGGGGCCGATGGCCTGGACGGGGCCGATGGTGGTGCTGGTCGGAGCGCCCGGAGCGGGGAAGACGACGGTGGGCACCCAGCTGGCGCGGCGGTGGGGGGTGGGTTTCCGCGACACCGACGCCGACATCGAGGCGGCGCTCGGCACCACCGTCGCGGACATCTTTCTCGATCATGGTGAGGAGTACTTCCGGCTGGCCGAGCGCCGGGCGGTGGCGGCCGCGCTCGCGGATCATCGGGGGGTCCTGGCCCTTGGCGGGGGAGCGGTGCTCGACGCCGAGACCCGGACCCTGCTGGCCGGGCACCGGGTCGTCTATCTTGAGGTGGGAGTTTCCGACGCGGTGCGGCGGGTGGGCCTCGCCCGGGACCGTCCACTGCTGGTCGAGGGGCCCCGCACGCGGCTCGCCGCCCTGCTCAGGGCACGCCGGCCGCTCTACGCCGAGGTGGCGACGGTGGTCATCGACACCGCGGGGCACGAGCCGGACGAGGTGACCGGCCAGGTGGCGGCGGCACTGGGCCCGCTGCTCACGGCGGGCAGCGGACCGGGCGAGGCGGCGGACGCCGCAGGGGGCAGACGGTGAGTATGCAGGTGAAGGCCTCCGACATCGTGCGGATCCCGGTACGGCCGGGCGGCGGGCGTCCCTACGACGTCGTGCTCGGGGCGGGCCTGCTCGGCGAGCTCGCCGAGGCCGTCGCCGGGCGGACCCGCGCCGCGGTGATCCATCCCGGGGCGTTGCGGGCCACCGCGGACGCCGTCGTCGCCGACCTGCGGGAGAACGCGGGCGTGGAGGCGCACGCCATCGAGGTGCCCGGCGGCGAGGAGGCCAAGCAGCTGCGGATCGCCGGCTTCTGCTGGGACGTGCTCGGCCGGATCGGCTTCACCCGGGACGACGTGGTGATCGGCCTCGGCGGCGGCACCGTGACGGACCTGGCCGGGTTCGTCGCCGCGAGCTGGCTGCGCGGGGTGGACGTCGTCCAGGTGCCGACCACCGTGCTCGGCATGGTCGACGCGGCGGTCGGCGGGAAGACCGGCATCGACATCGACGCGGGCAAGAACCTGGTCGGGGCGTTCCACCAGCCGCTCGGCGTGCTGTGCGATCTGGCGGCGCTGGAGTCCCTGCCGGCCGTCGAGGTACGCGCCGGGCTCGCCGAGGTCGTCAAGACCGGTTTCATCGCCGACGCGGCGATCATCGATCTGCTCGACGCCGATCCGACCGGCACCGCGCATCTGCCCGAGCTGATCGAGCGGTCCATCCGGGTCAAGGCCGAGGTGGTCTCCGGCGATCCGCGGGAGGACGGCCGGCGGGAGATCCTCAACTATGGTCACACCCTCGGTCATGCCATCGAGAAGGTCGAGCACTTCAGCTGGCGGCACGGCGCGGCGATCTCGGTGGGCATGGTGTTCGCGGCGGAGCTGTCCCGGCTTGTCGTCGGCCTCGACGATGCCACCGCCGACCGGCACCGCGAGCTGCTGACCCGCATCGGCCTGCCGGTGACCTACCGGGGCGACCGGTGGGCGGCGCTGCTCGACGCGATGCGGGTCGACAAGAAGGCGCGGGGACGGCGGATGCGTTTCGTCGGCCTCGAGGCGCAGGGCCGCACCGTCATCCTGGACAATCCGGATGCTGGCCTGCTGATCGCGGCGTTCACCACCGTCGCCGAGGATCGGTAGACTCGTCGCGGCGGTTTGTAGGATCGCCGCCACGTCCGCGCCCGGTGGCGGGTCCGGAAGCGGCCTGAGGATGGGGAAGCGGCCTGGGATGGCTGGGATGGCCTGGGGAGCCTGGGGAGAGAGCACCGCGGTCCTCGCACGAGGGCCCGGGTAACGACCACACCCGCCGTCGGCGTACGGCGATGGAAACGGAGAACGCGCGCAGTGGCGACCACCAACGACCTGAAGAACGGCATGACGCTCGACATCGACGGGGTGTTGTGGAACGTCGTCGGCTTCCAGCACGTCAAGCTGGGTAAGGGTGGGGCGTTCGTCCGCACGACCCTGAAGAACGTGCTCACCGGGAAAGTCGTCGACCGCACCTTCAACGCCGGGGTCAAGGTCGACGTCGCGACCGTCGACCGCCGCGAGATGACCTACCTCTACCGGGACGGTGCCGATTTCGTCTTCATGGACAGCGAGTCCTACGATCAGATCCCGATCCCGCCGGATGTCGTCGGCGGGACGGCCGACTACATGCTGGAGAACACCGTGGCCACCGTCGCGCTGCACGACGGCGCCCCGCTCTACGTCGAACTGCCGGCCAGCGTCGAGCTGACCATTTCGCAGACCGACCCGGGGGTGCAGGGCGATCGCTCGACCGGCGGGACGAAGCCGGCCACCCTGCAGACGGGCGCCACCATCAACGTGCCGCTGTTCATCACCAGCGGGGAAAAGGTCAAGGTCGACACGCGTGACGGCCGGTACCTGGGCCGGGTGACGAGCTGAGCGCCAGGTCCAAGGCCCGTAAACGGGCACTGGACATCCTCTACGAAGCGGACGTGCGCGCGAGCGCCGTGCCGGAGATCCTCGCTGCCCGGCTGGCCCAGTCCGATCCACCGGTATCGGAATACGCCGTCGAGCTGGTCGAGGGGGTCATCGAGCACCGCGGGGAGATCGACGAGCGGATCGTCCGGTACGCCGAGGGTTGGACGTTGGAGCGGATGCCGCCGGTCGACCGCAACATTCTGCGGATCGCCGTGCTGGAACTGCTCTGGCGTCCCGACGTCCCGGATCGGGTCGCCATCGACGAAGCCGTGGAACTGGCGAAGAACCTCTCCACCCACCGGTCGCCGGTGTTCGTCAACGGGCTGCTCGCGAGTCTGGTCGAGGGGAAGAGCCCGGCCACCACGGCCGAGTCGACCGGACGAGGATCGGCGGTGGATTCCATTCCCGGCCAGCCGTCGTAGCGGCGGTCTACCGGGGTTGCCCGGTTACCCTGCTGCCAGGTTACCGGGAGGGAACCGGGATCGGCATTCCCGGTACGTCGCCCAGGCGACGTACCGGGTCCTTCCCCGGATACGTGTGCCGCGGGTGGCGCGGATGCGAGCCGGCGGACTGTGGTGTACCGGTACCACAGTACCGGTACACCACAGTACCGGAGCGAGGCTAGACGTCGGTCGCCGCGGCGTCCGCGCCCTGCTCCGGAGACAGCACGCCCCAAGAGACGAGCTGCTCGGTGAGCTTGCTCGGCGAGGTGTCGTAGATCACCGCGAGCGAGCGCAGGTCCTCGTACCGGATCGAGAGCGCTCGGCCGTTGTAGTCGCCGCGCTGGCTCTGAATGGTCGCCGCGTACCGGGCGAGCGGACCGCCCTGCTCCTTGGGAACCTGGGAGAGACGCTCGAGGTCGAGGACGATCCGGGGAGACTGCTCCAGCGGAGCGACGGTGGAACCCTCGGGAAGAAGCTCCCCCACCGGAACGCCGTAGAATTCCGCGAGCTCGGAGAGGCGCTGCACGGTGACGGCGCGGTCCCCACGTTCGTAGGAACCCACGACGACGGCTTTCCACCGACCGTGCGACTTCTCTTCGACGCCATGAAGCGAGAGCCCCTGCTGGGTGCGTATCGCGCGCAGCCGAGCACCGAGCGCCTTCGCATAGTCGGACATCGGAGTGCCCACTCCTGTCGTGGTCGATCAGTTGGAACCGGGGCTCGTGCCGCCGGCGGTTACCGATAGTAGTGCCCGCCGGGTTGACGCTCGACACCCGGGGGGTCGTGTCGCCTCTTTCTTTGTACCACTTTCTGTAGCCCTCTGGTTGCGTCCTATGCCTGAGCGGTGGGAACTTCCGGGTGCCGTCACCGCTGTGGCGACGGCGTCGAACCCAGTGACAAGTAGTGACAACATGATGCTGCGTGGTTGGCGCGGCAATAACGTCCCGCGCTGTCCGGACCGGTGGGCGACCCGTCGTCGCGCTGGGCGCCAGGGGCGGTCGGCGTCCGGAGGCGAGACCCTCACACGTCCTGAGGGCCCTGGTAACGTCGCTGGGACCACTCCTTTAAGGACCGTCCCGTGAGGCGGGGAAGGAGGGATGCCGCGTGGCTCCGGCTGCCGCGAGCGACCCCGCATCGCGCCGTCCCGGCACCGCCCGGGCAGTACTGTCCGCAGACGACATCACCCGGATCGTCAGCCGGATGGCGCATCAGATTCTCGAGAAGACCTCCGGTGGCGCCGGGGTCGTCCTGCTCGGAGTACCCACCCGAGGGGTACCTCTCGCGCACCGGCTGGCACAGCGGGTGCAGGCCGTCGAGGGGGTGCGTCTCCCGGTTGGCTCCCTCGACCCGACCATGTACCGCGACGATCTGCGACTGCGCGGCGTGCGTCCCCTCGAGGTGACCGACATTCCCGAGGGTGGTGTCGACAGTCGCGTGGTGATCCTCATCGACGACGTCCTCTACTCCGGGCGCACGGTGCGGGCGGCGCTGGACGCCCTGGCCGCCTACGGCCGGCCGCGTGCCGTCCAGCTCGCGGTCCTGGTCGACCGGGGCCATCGCGAGCTGCCGATCCGCGCCGACTACGTCGGGAAGAACATGCCGACCTCGCGCCGGGAGTCGGTGGCCGTCCGGCTGCGGGAGATCGACGGCGCCGACGGCGTACTGATCCTCTCGGCCGCCGGGGGGGACGTCGCCGACGGCGCGCCTCCCGGGAACCAGCCATGATCGGGGGGAGTGCCGTGCGGGGAGCACGAGCCGGGTTCGGGGGACGGGTGTGAACCGCCATCTCCTCTCGACCGAGGATCTCTACCGGGACGACGCGCTGCTGGTGCTGGACACCGCTGAACGGATGGCGCGGGTCGCCGAGGCGTCGGTGCGCAAACTGCCGACCCTGCGGGGCCGCACCGTCGTCAACCTGTTCTTCGAAGACTCCACCCGCACCCGCACGTCCTTCGAGGTAGCCGCCAAGAGACTGTCGGCCGATGTGATCAATTTTTCGGCGCGCGGGTCAAGCGTGTCGAAGGGCGAAAGCCTGAAGGACACGGCGCAGACCCTCGAGGCGATGGGCGCCGACGCCGTGGTCTGCCGGCATGCCGCGAGCGGCGCGCCGCACCGACTGGCCTCCTGGGTGCGCGGCAGCGTGGTGAACGCGGGAGACGGCACCCACGAGCACCCGACCCAGGCCCTGCTCGACGCCTTCACCATGCGCCGCCGGCTCGGCCGGATCGACGGCCTCGCCGTCACCATCGTCGGCGACGTGCTGCATTCCCGGGTAGCGCGATCGAACGTGTGGCTGCTCGCCACGCTGGGCGCGACGGTGACCGTCGTGGCCCCGCCGACGTTGTTGCCCCTCGGGATCTCCTCGTGGCCGGTCGAGGTGTCGTACGACCTCGACGCCGTGCTGCCCAAGAGCGACGTGGTGATGATGCTGCGGGTCCAGCGGGAGCGGATGTCCGCGGCCTTCTTCCCGACCGAACGGGAGTACAGCCGGCGCTACGGGCTGGATGCCGACCGGGCGGAGATGTTGCCCGGCCACGCCCTGGTGATGCATCCCGGCCCGATGGTACGCGGGATGGAGATCGCCTCCCGGGTCGCCGACTCCGCCCGGTCGACAGTCGTGGAACAGGTTGCGAACGGGGTGAGCGTGCGGATGGCCGTGCTGTACCTGCTGCTGGGTGGTTCCGGGGAGGTCTCATGACGACGCCCGCGGCGGAGACGCCGGTGGGGACGCCGACGGGGACCTCCTGGGTCCTGCGGCGGGTCCGCCCGCTCGGCGGGGACCCTGTCGACGTCGTCCTCGCGGGCGGGGTGGTGGCCGCCTGGCGACCGGCCGGCTCCACGCACGCCGGGGCCGGGGGACTGCCCGCCGGCACCACCGTGCTGGGCACGGACGGGCTGATCCTGCTCCCCGGCCTGGTCGACCTGCACACTCACCTGCGGGAACCCGGCCGGGAGGACGCCGAGACGGTCGCCTCCGGCACCCGCGCCGCGGCCCTCGGTGGCTACACCACCGTGTTCGCGATGGCGAACACCAATCCGGTCGCCGACACCGCGGGGGTCGTCGAGCAGGTGTGGCGGCTCGGCCTGGATGCGGGTCACTGCGACGTCCGGCCGGTCGGCGCGGTCACCGTCGGGCTTGCCGGCGAGCGACTCGCCGAACTCGGCGCCATGGCCTCCTCCGCGGCGGGCGTGCGGGTCTTCTCCGACGACGGGCACTGCGTGTCGGACGCGCTGCTCATGCGCCGGGCGCTGGAGTACGTCAAGGCGTTCGACGGGGTGATCGCCCAGCATGCGCAGGAACCGCGACTGACCGAGAACGCCCAGATGAACGAGGGCACGGTGGCCGCCCGGCTGGGGCTGCCGGGGTGGCCCGCGGTCGCCGAGGAGGCGATCATCGCCCGGGACGCGCTGCTGGCCGGGCACGTCGGCTCCCGGCTGCACGTCTGTCACGTCTCCACCGCCGGATCGGTGGAGATCATCCGGTGGGCCAAGGCGAAGGGCTGGAACGTCACCGCCGAGGTGACCCCGCACCACCTGCTGCTCACCGACGACCTGGTCTGCTCGTTCGACCCGGTCTACAAGGTCAACCCGCCGCTGCGCACCGCCGCCGACGTCGCCGCGCTGCGCGCCGGGCTCGCCGACGGCACGATCGACTGCGTCGCCACCGACCACGCCCCGCACGCGCTGGAGGACAAGGAGACGGAGTGGGCCGCCGCGCGTCCCGGCATGCTCGGTCTCGAGACGGCGCTGTCGGTGGTCATCGAGACGATGGTCATCCCGGGCCGGTTGGACTGGGCCGGGGTCGCCGAGCGGATGGCACTGGCCCCGGCGAGGATCGGTGGCCTGCCGCGAACCGCGACCGAGGTGTGGAGTTCCATAGCAGTGGGCGCGCCCGCGACCGTCACCCTGCTCGACCCGGCGCCGTGGCGGATGGTCGAGCCGGACGCGCTCGCCAGCCGCAGCCGCAACACGCCCTATGCGGGCCGGTCGCTGCCGGGAACGATCCGCGCCACGTTCCTGCGGGGACGGCCCACCGTGTTCGACGGGAAGATCGTATGATTGTTTCGCGCGCCGCATCCCTGCAGGCCGCCGGGCCCGCCGTCGCCTTGGACCGGGCGCCGGACCGCCTGGGGCTGCACCTGCTTCTCCTGCTCGGTCTGTTGCTGGTGTTCGTCGCGGTGGTCGGTTCGATGCGACGGGCGTGGCGCAACCGGGCCGAGCGTCAGGAGGAGGACCTTCCCGAGCTGCCCGTCCCGCCGGCGGAACCGGGCACGGTGTTCGCCGCTCCGCTGCGCGGGATGTACCTCGGCACCGTCGACGCCGGGCACTGGCTGGAATGGATCGCCGCCCGCGGGCTGGGCGGGCGGGCCGGCGGCTACGTCAGCGTGTACGAGACCGGGGTGCGGGTGGACCGCCCCGGGGAGGCGTTCTGGATCCCGCGCGAGGCCGTCCGCGGTGCCCGGCTGGAGCGGGCGCACGCCGGCAAGGTTTCCGCTCCCGGGCGTCTGATCGTCATCGCGTGGTCGTTCGGCGGGCACGAGCTGGAGACCGGTTTCCGTGGCGAGGACCGCGCCCGTCAGCCCAAGGTCGTGCGCGCCGTCCACGACCTGATCGGCCCCCCGCCCGCGCATCTGGCACCGGGCGACGTCACCTCACCGCACGCGGTACCGCGGATCCGCCCCCGGGCCATCGCGCCCGGCCCCGGGACGGTGGGCCGGCCCGGGCAGCGACCGGGTTCCGGACAGCCGACCGAGGAGATGCCGGCGATCCGGACCGGCCCTCGGCTGCGTTCCCGGGGGGAGCGGGCCCAGGCCCGCGGCGAGCAGGCGGTGCCCGCCGACCGGCGGCCCTACGCGGAGCGGTGGCGCTCGGACCAGAGACTCCCCGATCGGCGACACCCGGATGAGGGTCACCCCGACCCGCGCCGCCCCGACTCGCGCCATCCCGATCAGCGGCCGGCGGATCCGGGATCGGGCCCCGGGTGGGTGCACCCGGGACAGCTTGATCAGTCTGACCCCGGCTGGTCGTCGGTTGACCCGTTGACCTCACCGCTCGGTGAGGTCAACAGGCTGAAGGAGGATCGGTGAGCACTCCCACCACGACGCCGACGCGAGCGGTCCTGATGCTGGAGGACGGTCGCAGCTTCGTCGGCGAGGCGTACGGGGCGATCGGCGAGACCTTCGGCGAGGCCGTGTTCTCCACCGGGATGACCGGCTACCAGGAGACGCTGAGCGATCCGTCGTTCCACGGCCAGGTCGTCATCATGACCGCCCCGCACATCGGCAACACCGGCGTCAACGACGAGGACTACGAGTCCGAGCGGATCCAGGTCGCCGGGTTCGTCGTGCGTGACCCCGCCCGGCGGGCCTCCAACTGGCGCGCCCGGGGCACGCTTGACGACGAGCTGGCCGCGGCCGGCGTGGTGGGGATCAGCGGGATTGACACCCGGGCGCTGACCCGTCACCTGCGTGAGCTCGGCTCGATGCGGTGCGGGATCAGCAGCGTGCTCGACGCCGACGCCGATGGTGGCCCGGTCGGCACGGGCCCGGGTTCCGGCGCGGACGGCGAGCGGGCGGCGGCGCTCGACGCCCTGCTCGACCGGGTCCGCGCCTCCCCGGAGATGCTCGGCGCGGATCTTGCGCCCCGGGTCTCCACCCCTACCCCCTATGTGGTGGAGGCGGTGGCGGGCGCCGCGCTGTTCAAAGTCGCCGCGCTCGATCTCGGCATCAAGCGCGCGACGCCGGCCGCCATGGCCGCGCTGGGCTGCGAGGTGCACGTGCTGCCGGCCCGCACCATCGGCGAACAGCTGCTGGCGCTCGAACCGGACGGGGTGTTCCTGTCGAACGGTCCCGGCGACCCGGCGGCGGCGGACTACGCGGTTGACGCGCTGCGGACGGTGCTGCGGGCCGGTGTCCCGGTGTTCGGGATCTGTTTCGGGCACCAGCTGCTGGCCCGCGCTCTCGGCTTCGAGACGTACAAGCTCACCTACGGCCACCGCGGCGTGAACCAGCCGGTCGGGGACATGGCGACCGGGCGGATCGCGGTCACCAGCCAGAACCACGGGTTCGCCGTGCGGGCGCCGCTGACCGGGGTGACCGACACCCCGTTCGGCCGGGTGGTGGTCAGCCACCGCGGCCTCAACGACAACGTCGTCGAGGGATTGGAGTGTCTGGACGTGCCGGCCTTCAGCGTGCAGTTCCATCCGGAGGCCGCGCCGGGGCCGCATGATGCCTCCTCGTTGTTCGAGCGGTTCCGCGCTTTGATGGCGGACACCCGGGAGCGTGGCGAGAGATCTGTCGGGAGTGAACGATGAGTGGTTCGACGAGCCAGGGGTCCCCGCGGGTCAGGAGCGCAGCGAGCGATCCGCGGGAAAGGCTGAGCAGTGTCCTGGTCCTCGGCTCCGGGCCGATCGTGATCGGCCAGGCGTGCGAGTTCGACTATTCGGGTACCCAGGCCTGCCGGGTGCTGCGCGCGGAGGGCCTGCGGGTCATCCTGGTCAACAGCAACCCGGCGACGATCATGACCGATCCGGGGATCGCGGACGCGACCTACGTCGAGCCGATCACCCCGGACATCGTCGCGAAGATCATCGAACGGGAGCGGCCCGACGCGATCCTCGCCACCATGGGGGGCCAGACCGCGCTGAACACCGCCGTCGCCCTGCACGACGCCGGTGTCCTGGACCGCTTCGAGGTCCGTCTGATCGGCGCGAACATCGACGCGATCCGCGCCGGGGAGGACCGTCAGGCGTTCAAGGACATCGTCGCCGCGGTCGGCGGCGAGACCGCGCGCAGCGCCATCTGCCACACCGTCGCCGAGTGCCTGGCCGCCGGGGAGGAGTTCTCCTACCCGGTGGTCGTGCGACCCAGCTTCACCCTCGGCGGCGCCGGCAGCGGCTTCGCCCATGATTCCGGCGAGCTGCGCCGGATGGCGGCGGACGGGCTGGCCGCGAGCCCGTCGACCGAGGTGCTGGTGGAGGAGTCGGTCCTCGGCTGGAAGGAGTACGAGCTCGAGCTGATGCGCGACCGCGCGGACAACGTGGTCGTGGTCTGCTCGATCGAAAACGTCGACCCGATGGGGGTGCACACCGGCGACTCGATCACGGTGGCGCCGGCGATGACCCTGACCGACCGCGAGTACCAGCGCATGCGGGACATGGCGATCGCGGTGATGCGGGCCGTCGGCGTCGACGCCGGCGGCTGCAACATCCAGTTCGCCGTCGACCCGGCGACGGGCCGGCAGGTGGTCATCGAGATGAACCCCCGGGTGTCGCGGTCCTCGGCCCTGGCCTCGAAGGCGACCGGCTTCCCGATCGCGAAGATCTCGGCGAAGCTCGCGCTCGGGTACACCCTCGACGAGATCCCCAACGACATCACCCGCACCACGCCCGCGGCCTTCGAGCCGGCGCTGGACTACGTCGTGGTGAAGGTGCCGCGGTTCGCGTTCGAGAAGTTCCCCGGTGCCGACCCGACGCTCACGACGACGATGAAGTCCGTCGGCGAGGCGATGGGGGTTGGCCGCAGCTTCGCCGAGGCGCTGCAGAAGGCGCTGCGCTCGATGGAGGCCCCGGGCTCGGTGTTCTCCTTCGTCCCGCCCGAGGCGGACGCCGCCGACCTGCTGGAAGCCGCGCGGGTTCCCCACGACGGCCGGTTGCGTACCGTCCAGCAGGCGCTGCTCGCCGGCGCGGATCCCGACGAGGTCACCCGGGTCACCGGGATCGACCCGTGGTTCGTCGACCAGCTCGTCTTCCTCAACGAGACCGCGGCGACGATCAGTCGCAATCCGGCGGGCATCCGGCGGGCCAAGCGAGCCGGGTTCTCCGACGCCCAGCTCGCCGAGATCCTCGGCACCTCCGAGGACGTGGTCCGGGCGTTCCGCCACCGCACCGGCATCCGGCCGGTGTTCAAGACCGTCGACACCTGCGCGGCGGAGTTTGCCTCCGAGACCCCGTACCACTACTCCGCTTACGACGCCGAGACCGAGGTCGCGCCGAGCGAACGGCCGCGGGTGATCGTGCTCGGCAGCGGGCCCAACCGCATCGGCCAGGGCATCGAGTTCGACTACGCCTGTTGCCATGCGGTGATGGCGCTCTCCGGCGCCGGCTATGAGACCGTCATGGTCAACTGCAACCCGGAGACGGTGTCCACCGATTACGACACCGCCGACCGGCTCTACGTCGAGCCGTTGACGGTCGAGGACGTGCTCGAGGTCGTCCACGCCGAGCAGCAGGCCGGGCCGCTCGCCGGGGTGATCGTCCAGCTCGGTGGGCAGACCCCCCTCGGCATCGCCGCGGCGCTGGCCGAGGCGGGCGTGCCCGTCGTGGGCACCCCGCCGAAGGCGATCCATCTGGCTGAGGACCGCGGGCTGTTCGGGCGTGTGCTGGCCCGGGCGGGCCTGCCCTCGCCGCCGCACGGGGTGGCGACCTCTTTCGCCGAGGCGCGCACGGTGGCCGAGCGGATCGGGTACCCGGTGCTGGTGCGGCCGTCCTACGTGCTCGGCGGGCGCGGCATGGAGATCGTCTACGACGACACGATGCTGCGCGACTACATCGATCGGGCCACCGCCATCTCCCCGGAACATCCGGTGCTCGTCGACCGGTTCCTCGACGACGCGGTGGAGATCGACGTCGACGCCCTCTACGACGGGGAGACGCTCTACCTCGCCGGGGTGATGGAGCACATCGAGGAGGCCGGGGTCCATTCGGGCGACTCGGCCTGCGTCCTGCCGCCGATCACGCTGGGCCGTTCGGAGCTCGACCGTATCCGGGCGTCCACCGAGGCGATCGCGAAGGGCGTCGGGGTGCGGGGCCTGCTCAACGTCCAGTACGCCCTGCAGTCCGATGTGCTCTACGTCCTGGAGGCCAATCCCCGGGCGTCGCGGACCGTGCCGTTCGTCTCCAAGGCCACCGCGGTGCCGCTGGCCAAGGCCGCTGCCCGGGTGATGCTCGGCGCGACCATCGACGAGCTGCGGGCCGAGGGCCTGCTGCCGCGCTCCGGCGATGGCGGCACCCTGCCGCTGGACTCGCACATCTCGGTCAAGGAGGCCGTGCTGCCCTTCGGGCGCTTCCGGGACGCCGGTGGCCGCGGCGTCGACACCGTCCTCGGGCCGGAGATGAAGTCGACCGGTGAGGTGATGGGCATCGACGACGGCTTCGGTACAGCCTACGCCAAGTCTCAGGCCGCCGCATACGCCTCGCTGCCCACCTACGGCCGGGTGTTCGTCTCCGTGGCCAACCGGGACAAACGGGCGATGGTTTTTCCGATCAAGCGGCTCGCGGATCTCGGTTTTGTCGTCTACGCCACCGAGGGGACCGCGGACGTGCTGCGGCGCAACGGGGTTAAGGCGGTCGTCCTCGGTAAGCACTGGGCCCCCACCGAGGGGCTACTCGACTGTGTCGAGATGATCACATCCGGGCAGATCGACCTCGTCATCAACACCCCGTGGGGCGTCGGCCCGCGCCTGGACGGCTATGAGATCCGCACGGCCTGCGTGAGTGCCGGGGTTCCGTGCATCACCACGATCCAGGGTGCGGCGGCCTGTGTTCAGGGCGTGGAAGCGCTGGTACGGGGGGAGCTGGGGGTCCGATCGTTGCAGGAATACCACGCGGCGCTGCGGCAGGCGTGGGGCGGGGGACAACCGGGCGGCTCGCCGCCCGGATCCTCCGGCTCTGTGGCGCCTGAGTCTGTGGCGCCTGAGT
>NZ_CDWTMG010000018.1:23016-27827 GCF_977945845.1 Frankia sp. CcMO1 | reverse complement strand
CTGTGGCGCCTGAGTCTGTGGCGCCTGAGTCTGTGGCGCCCGAGTCTGTGGCGCCCGAGTCTGCCGCACTCGGACCGGCGGCCAGGACGAGCAGATGAGCGCCGGCCGGAGGAGCTCCGACGGGAGGAGTGCCGCCGCGCCCCGCTTCACCCCGCCGCGGGGCCGGGCGCCGCTGGCGGTCGCGCTGGATGCCCCGGACACCGCGACCGTGCTGCGCTGGGCTGCCGCGGTCGCCCCCACCGCGGCCGTGCTAAAGATCGGTCTGGAGCTGTTCTACCGGGAGGGCCCGGCAATCGTGACGGCGCTGCGCGCGGCCGGCGTGCTCGCCGGGGCCGGCGGCGCGACGCACGCCGCGGGCGGCGCCGGAAGCGCCCCGGAGTTGTTCCTCGATCTCAAACTGCACGACATTCCCGCCACGGTCGCCGGGGGAATGCGCTCAATCACCCCGTTGGGCCCTCGTTTCGTGACCGTGCATGCGGCTGGGGGGGCGGCGATGATACGTGCGGCGATCGAGGCGGCCCCGGATGTCGAGGTAGCCGTCGTGACCGTACTCACCTCGCTGGATGTGGCGGCGCTCAGCGCGATCGGGCTCGCCGGCCCCCCTTCCGACGCCGTCCGCAGGCTTGCCGTGCTTGCGGTCGAAGCCGGTGCGCGCACCCTCGTGTGCAGTCCGCGGGAGGTGCGAATGGTCCGTATGGAGCTTGGTAGCAATGTGACTCTCATCACCCCAGGAGTGCGACCGGGGGGGTCGGAAACCGGCGATCAGGCCCGAACCGCGACGCCGGAAGCTGCCCTTGTGGGGGGTTCTGACCTGGTCGTGGTGGGTCGCCCAATCACCGGTGCGCCCGATCCCGGGGTCGCCGCGAGGGCCGTCGCCGCAGGTCTCGGCGCTGCCAGCAGGGCTGTTGACCTGCTGTGACGCCGAGGGGACCAGGGTGTGTTCGTCCTGGTGCGGTACGAAGCGGTACGGTGGGGCCGCCGTAGACCGAAAGGGTGCGGCACGAGTGGGCCACCCCTTTCGTCCGTCAAAGCCTTCTCTTGTGCTGACAATATGTTCGCATCAGAGTGTTATGGCCAAGGCTGGACTGAGGAGCCCCTTCCTCGCTAGTTTGCGCGGCGCGATCACCGAATTGAGGAGGCGTACCCGTGCCCCTGCCGCCCCTAACGCCCGAGCAGAGGGCCGCCGCCCTCGAGAAAGCAGCGTTGGCTCGTAAGCAGCGTGCGGAACTCAAGGAGCGGTTGAAGAAGGCGGAGACCACTCTGGCCGCCGTCCTGGAACAGGCCGAGGCTGATGAGGTCGTCGGCAAGATGAAGGTTTTGGCTGTTCTGGAGTCGCTTCCCGGAGTGGGGCGCGTACGCGCCCAGAAGATCCGGGAACGGCTCGGGATCAGTCCGACCCGCCGGCTGCGGGGACTCGGCGCCAAGCAGCGTGCCGCACTCCTCGAGGAGTTCGGCATGGCCTGATCCGGTGGGGTGGGAAACCACTCCGCCAACCCGGATCATGGTTACGGCGGGTAGCGGCGTTGACGGGAGGGTGGCGTCACTCACATTCTTCCGGCGATGTCGCCCTTCCTTCCGGTCGGATCGGGGGCGGCATTCTTTAACCTCCCCCGATCCGGCCGTCCCTGGGAAACCAGTCCCGTCCTCGTGTCCTTCGGGGACTGATGACCGTGCGCGCCGACTGACCGAGAGATCCTATCGTGGTGCCCGTGGGTCTTACAGTGCTGTCCGGGCCGTCCGGAGTCGGGAAGGGCACCGTCGTCGCGGCAGTCCGGGAACGTCACCCCGAGGTCTGGGTCTCGGTCAGTGCCACCACGCGGCCACCGCGTCCGGGTGAGACCGACGGTGTCGAGTACCACTTCGTCGACGCCGAGGAGTTCGTCCGGATGGTCAAAGCCGGGGAGTTCGTCGAGCACGCGATGTTTGCCGGACACGCCTACGGCACCCCCCGCCGCCCGCTTCTCGAAAGGCTCGCCGCAGGTGTGCCTTGCCTGCTGGAGATCGAGCTGCTGGGCGCCCGGCAGGTGCGCTCGGCGATGCCACAGGCCCGTTTCGTCTTCCTCGCCCCGCCCACCTTCGACGAGCTTGTCCGTCGGCTGACCGGTCGGGGGACCGAGTCACCCGAGGTCATCGCCCGCCGGCTGGACCGGGCGCGCATCGAACTCGCGGCCGAGACGGAGTTCGACGACGTGATCGTGAATGACGACGTGCGGTCCGCGGCGGCCCGCTTGGTAGCATTGATGATCGGCTCGTAGGTCCGGCCCACCGGTCGCCCGCGCAGCCGACATCTCCGTACAGCCTCCTCCGCGCAGCCCGCCCTGCCCCGCGCAGCCTGCGCTCTGCACTGTCCGGACGGCGCAGCCGCCTCGGACGTCCCATTCCGGAAGGACATCGTGGCCGGTACCGTCGCCCATCCCGAAGGCATCACCAACCCCCCCATCGACGAGCTCCTCGAGGCGACCGACTCGAAGTACAGCCTGGTCATCTACGCGGCGAAGCGAGCTCGTCAGATCAACGCCTACTACTCGCAGCTCGGTGAGGGTCTGCTGGAGTACGTCGGCCCGCTGGTCGAGACGACCAACGCGCAGGAGAAGCCGCTGTCGATCGCGCTGCGTGAGATCAACGCCGGCCTGCTCACCCACGAGACCGTCACCGACAGCCTCCCGCCGGTCTCCTGATATAGGACGATGACCGAGATGCCTGACGCTGAGATGCTCGACGCTGAGCGATCCGGCACCGGGCTGTCCGGCACCGGGCCCGGCCCTCGGCGTCCCCGGGTCGTGCTCGGTGTGGCGGGCGGCATCGCCGCCTACAAGGCGGTGGAGGTGCTCCGCCGGTTCACCGAGTCCGGCCACGAGGTCCGGGTGGTGCCCACGCCGTCGGCGCTGAGGTTCGTCGGCGCGACGACCTGGGCGGCGCTGTCGGGGAACCCGGTCACCACGGAAGTGTGGGACGACACGGACGAGGTCGCCCATGTCCGGATCGGCCGCGAGGCCGACCTCGTCCTCGTCGCGCCGGCCACCGCGGACCTGATGGCCCGCGCGGCCGCCGGGCGCGCCGATGACCTGCTCACCGGCACCCTGCTGACGGCGACCTGCCCGGTCGTCTACGCGCCGGCGATGCACACCGAGATGTGGCAGCACCCGGCCACCCGGGCGAACGTGGCGACCCTGCGGGCGCGGGGAGCGGTGGTGGCCGAGCCGGCGGTGGGCCGGCTGACCGGCGCCGACTCGGGTCCGGGCCGCCTGCCGGAGCCGGCGGAGATCGCCGCGCTCGGCATGGCGGTGCTGGCCCGGGGTGCGGCCGGGGTGCGGCCCGATCTGGCCGGCCGGCATGTCCTGGTCACGGCCGGCGGCACCCGGGAGTACCTCGACCCCGTCCGGTTCCTCGGCAACGCCTCGAGCGGCCGTCAGGGGTACGCCGTGGCCAGGGCGGCCGTGGCGCGGGGAGCCTCCGTCACGGTGGTGGCGGCGAACGTCGCGCTGCCCGAGGTCGCCGGCGCCCGCACGATCCCGGTCACCTCCGCGGCGCAGCTGCGCGATCGGGTCCACGAGGTCGCGCCCTCGGCGGACGTGGTCGTCATGGCGGCCGCGGTCGCCGACTTCCGCCCCGGGGCGCCACAGGTCTACAAGATCAAGAAGGAGTCTGCGGCCCCGGGCTCCATCCCGCTCGTGGCGAATCCCGACGTGTTGGCCGAGCTGCTGGCGAACCGCCGGCCCGGTCAGGTTCTCGTCGGTTTCGCCGCCGAGACCGGCGGCCCCGGCGGGGGGGTACTCGACCACGCCCGGGCCAAACTGGCGCGCAAGCCGGTCGACCTGCTCGTGGTCAACGAGGTCGGCGCCGGCCTCGGATTCGAGGTGGAACACAACGCCGCCATGGTACTGGACCCCCGCGGTGGCGAGACGGCCATCGAGCGCACGAGCAAGGACCTCCTCGCGCATCGGATCCTCGACCTCGTGGTCGGCCTTACGGCCGATCGGACCGATGGAACGCCCGCCGAGGCGCTGCGTGTACCCCTCGCGGCACCTCGGTAAGCTTCGTCGGAATCAACCGGATCACCCAGGGGGTTAATCCAGTGGCGACGCGCCTGTTTACGTCCGAGTCCGTCACCGAGGGGCATCCGGACAAGATCGCCGATCAGATCAGCGACTCGATTCTCGATGCCATGATCAAGGATGACCCGAAGAGCCGGGTCGCCGTGGAGACACTCATCACGACGGGTCAGGTCCACGTCGCCGGCGAGGTCACCACAAAGACCTACGTCGACATCGCCTCCGTCGTCCGCGAGCGCATCCTGGAGATCGGTTACGATTCCTCCAAGAAGGGCTTCGACGGCGCGTCCTGCGGCGTCAGCGTGTCGATCGGCGCGCAGTCCCCGGACATCGCCCAGGGCGTCGACACGGCGCACGAGACCCGCGTCGAGGGTTCCGCCGACGACGAGTTCGACCGGCAGGGCGCCGGCGACCAGGGCCTGATGTTCGGGTTCGCCTGCGACGAGACCCCTGAGCTCATGCCGCTGCCGATCGCGCTGGCGCACCGCCTCGCCAGGCGGCTGTCCGCGGTCCGCAAGGAGGGCCAGGTCGGCTACCTGCGCCCGGACGGCAAGACCCAGGTGACCATCGAGTACGTCGACGGGAAGCCGGCCCGGCTCGACACGGTCGTCGTCTCCTCCCAGCACGCCGCCGATATCGACCTGGACACTCTGCTCGCGCCGGACATCGCCGAGTACGTCGTCGAGCCGGAGCTAGCCCTGCTCGAGATCGCCACCGAGGGGCGCCGGCTGCTGGTCAACCCGACCGGCCGGTTCGAGA
>NZ_CDWTMG010000018.1:0-22563 GCF_977945845.1 Frankia sp. CcMO1 | reverse complement strand
GGCGGTGGCGCCTTCTCCGGCAAGGACCCGTCCAAGGTCGACCGCTCCGCCGCGTACGCGATGCGCTGGGTCGCCAAGAACGTCGTCGCCGCGGGTCTCGCCAGCCGCTGCGAGGTCCAGGTGGCGTACGCGATCGGCAAGGCGCAGCCGGTCGGCCTGTTCGTGGAGACCTTCGGCACCGGAACCGTCCCGGACATCCAGATCCAGGACGCGGTGACGAGCGTGTTCGACCTCCGTCCCGCAGCGATCATCCGGGATCTGGACCTGCTGCGGCCGATCTACGCCCAGACGGCCGCCTACGGCCACTTCGGTCGCCCCGAGCTCGATTTCACCTGGGAGTCCACCGCACGCGCCGAGGCTCTCCAGCGCGCCGTCAAGGGCTGACCCGACGCTCGTCTCCCGCCCCCCCGGGACCCCTGTCACGCGGGTCCCGGGAGCGGATCGGGAGATCGGGGAGGTCGTGTCCCGCCGGTCGCCGTCCCGGCGAGGGAACGGGGTCGGAGGATGAACGGGGTCGGAGGATGTCGTAGGCGGCTGGTACGAATGCCGTCATGACCGAGCACCCCGGCACCCTCCCCGGCCTCAGCCCGTCAGCGGCCGGCCCGGGGGGTGCCCGGTCGGGGGCTTCGCGGTCAGGGGCTTCGCGGTCGGGAATTTCGCGCTCCGCGGGTCCCGGTTCGCCGCGGCCGCTCGCCGCGCGGCTGCCGGTGGCGCGGGTTGCCGTCGACACTCCGCTCGCCCATCTCGACCGCCCCTTCGACTACCTCGTGCCGGCGGACCTGGCTGACCTGGCGGTGCCGGGGTCCCGGGTCCGGGTCCGGTTCGCGGGCCGGCTGGTCGACGGGTTCGTGCTGGAGCGTCGCGAGAGTTCCGACCATTCCGGTCAGCTCGCGCCGCTGGCCCGGTCGATCTCGCCGGAGCCTGTGCTGTCCGAGTCCGTCGCGAAACTCGCCCGCGCGGTTGCCGATCGTTACGCCGGCACGCTGGCCGACGTCCTCCGGCTCGCCGTGCCTCCCCGCCACGGCCGGGCGGAGGTTGTCTCACCGAGGCTTGAGGCTGTGCCGCCGGGGCTTGAGGCTGTGCCGCCGGAACCCGGCGAGTGGGGCCGCTATCCCACGGGTCCGTCGATGCTCACCGCCCTGGCTGCGGGCAGGTCACCGAGGGCGGTCTGGTGGGCCCCGCCCGGCCCCGCCTGGCCGGAGATGATTGCCACCGCGGCCGCCGCTACGGCGGCGTCCGGTCGCGGCGTACTCGTCGTCGTACCCGATCATCGTGATGTCGATCGGGTCGAGGCGGCGATGGTCGCCGCGGTCGGTCGGGAGACCACCATCGCACTGCGGGCCGATCTAGGCCCGGCCCGGCGGTATCGCGCGTTCCTTGCGGTCAGCCGCGGACAGGCGCGGGCGGTGGTGGGTACCCGCGCGGCGATGTTCGCGCCCGTGGCCGAGCTCGGCTTGGTGGTGGTGTGGGATGACGGTGACGACCTGCATGCTGAGCCGTTGGCCCCGTACCCGCACGCCCGAGACGTCGCCGTCCTGCGCTCCCGGCTCCAGGGGTGCGCGCTCGTGATCGGCGGGTTCTGCCCGTCGACGGATGCCGAGGCGCTGGTGCGCACGGGGTGGGCGCACCCGGTGGTGCTGCCCCGGGAGCAGGTACGCGCGCTGGCTCCCCGGGCCGAGGCCACCGGCTCCGACCTCGAACACGCCCGTGACCCCGCAGCCCGGGCGGCGAGGCTGCCCTCCCTCGCGGTGCGGACCGCCGGGGATGCGCTGGCGGCCGGTCTGCCGGTACTGGTCCAGGTGCCGAGGAGGGGATATCAGCCGTCACTGGCCTGCGCGGCCTGCCGGCGGCCCGCCCGGTGCCCGCACTGTCAGGGGCCGCTGGGCCGGGCGGCGGGCGGTGGTGCGCTCTCCTGCCGGTGGTGCGGCCGTCCGGTCGCCGCGGCGGTCTGGCACTGCCCGTCCTGTTCGGGCCCGCGGCTGCGCGCCTCGGTGACGGGAGATCGTCGTACGGCGGAGGAACTGGGGCGGGCCTTTCCCGGCGTCCCGGTCCGCACCTCCGGCCGGGACGGGGTGCTCGCCACCGTGCCCGCCGAACCGGCCCTCGTCATCTCGACCCCGGGGGCGGAGCCCGTGGCGGACGGCGGCTATGGGGCGGTGCTGCTCCTCGACGGCTGGGCTCTGCTGGGCCGTCCCGACCTGCGTGCGGGGGAGGAGACTCTGCGCCGGTGGACCGCCGCCGCCGCGCTCGCCCGGCCCGCCGCGCGCGGGGGGCGGGTCATCGTCGCGGCCGACGCCGGACTCGGGCCGGTCCAGGCGCTCGTCCGTTGGGATCCCGGCACGTTCGTCGCCCGGGAGGCCGACGAGCGGGCGGAGCTGGGGTTCCCGCCGGCGACCCGGATGGCGTCCGTAGCGGGCACCGCCGCGGCGGTCGCGGAGCTGCTGGCCGCCGTCGAGCTTCCCGACGGCGCCGATGTGCTCGGGCCGGTACCGCTGCCCCCCGCACCGTCCGCGCGGGCCGTTCTCGACGGCGCGAACCAGGGCGATCCGTCCGCCGTGGGCGCCGGGCAGCGCGGCCCCGACAGCGCCACCTCCGGCCCCGAGGAGATCGAACGGGTCCTGATCCGGGTCCGGCGCGAGCGCGGCGCGGCTCTGGCGGCCTCGCTGCGATCCGCTCGCGGCGTCCTCGCGACCCGGCGAACCACCGGCCGGTTACGGATCCAGCTCGACCCCCTGGTCCTCGGGTAGCGCCGGCGTGGTCTGGTTCGCACCGCCTGGCGTGGCCCCGCACACCACGGCCGGCTTCGCGCCATGGCTCATGATCCCCGGTCGCGGGCCCGGCCCGGACCGCGGCCGTCCGCCACCTCCGAGCGCCGGCGGGGTACGGTCGTCGGCGGCGACAGGCCTGTGGACGTCAGCCCGTACTCCCGGCCGGAGAACGGCGGGATGGTCCCGGCCCGGTCGGACACCTCGGATCGATGACCCCCGGAGACGGTCACGGCGTCGGCAATGACGTCGCGACGGATCGGTGCTTCGCGTATGCGTCTTGTTTTCGCCGGTACCCCGGCGGTGGCTCTGCCCAGCCTGCGGGCGTTGATCGACAGCCCGCGCCATGACGTGGTCGCGGTTGTCACCCGGCCCGATCGGCCCTCCGGGCGGGGGCGGAAGGTGAAGCCGCCCCCCGTCCACGTCCTGGCCGACGAGGCCGGCATCCCGGTGCTGAGCCCGGACCGGCCCCGGGACCCGGAGTTCCTGGCCACGCTTGCCGGCCTCGCGCCCGACTGCTGCCCGGTGGTGGCCTACGGCGCGCTGCTACCGCCTGCGGCGCTCGCTATTCCCCGCCACGGCTGGGTGAACCTGCACTTCTCCCTGCTGCCGGCCTACCGCGGGGCGGCTCCGGTGCAGCGCACCCTGCTCGCCGGGGACGACCTGACCGGCGCGAGCGTCTTCCAGATCGAACCGGCGATGGACTCCGGTCCGGTCTACGGTGTCCTCACCGAGCGGGTTCGGCCGACGGATACCTCCGGTGACCTGCTGGACCGGCTCGCCGAGGCCGGCGCCGGGCTGCTGGTCGCGGTGATGGACGGCATCGCCGACGGGACGGTACGGCCCGTGGCCCAGCCCGCCGAGGGGATCTCCTTCGCGCCGAAGCTGACCGTCGAGGAGGCCCGGATCGACTGGACGAAGCCGGCGATCGCGGTGGATCGGCTGGCGAGGGCCGCCACTCCCGCGCCGGGAGCCTGGACGACGTTCCGCGACCGGCGGCTCAAGATCGGCCCGGTGCGCCTCGGCGCGGTGCCCGGTCGGTCGGCCGGGCCGGTAGTGATGCCCGCCGGGCTGCCGGCGGGTCAGATCATGGTGCTCCCCGGCGGGGACGTGGCGGTCGGCACGGGCACAAGCCCGGTGCTCCTCGGCGAGGTACGTCCCGAGGGACGAGGCCCGATGGCGGCCGCCGCCTGGGCCCGCGGGGTCCGGATCGCCGAGGGGGAGACCCTCGGCGAGATCGGCGCACGGACCGCTGCCGGCGCCGGCGGCGGTGGCCCGGCCGGCGGTGGCCCGGCCGGCGCGATGCCAGTCAGTGGAGGAACGTCGTGAGATCGGCCGGTTCGCCGGGCACCCGTGGGCCCCGGCCAGCGTCAAGCGTCGACCGGCCGCGGCTGCTGGCCTGGGAGGTGCTTCGGGCGGTGGACGAGCGCGGCTCCTACGCCAACCTGCTGCTGCCGTCCCTGTTGGCGGGCAGCGGACTGTCCGCCCGGGACCGCGGGTTCGTCACGGAGCTCGCCTACGGTTCCCTGCGCGCGCAGGGAACCCTCGACGGGGTGCTCGACACGGCGACGAGCCGACCCGTCCACACCATCGACCCGCCGGTGCGCGACGCGCTGCGCCTGGGCGCCTACCAGCTGCTGCGGACCAGGGTCCCGGCCCGCGCGGCCGTGGCCAGCACCGTCGAGCTGGTCCGCACGACGAGCGGCGAGCGCCCGGTCCGCTTTGCGAACGCCGTGCTGCGTCGGGTGGCCGCCCGGGTAGCCGAGACCGGCGGCGATCTCGCCACGATGCTGTCCGCGCCGCAGTTCGACGTCGACCCTGTCGGTCACCTGGCGGTCGTGACGACGCATCCCCGCTGGATCGTCGAGGTCGTCGCGGAGGCCCTGGCCGGCGACCTCACGGCGACCCGCGCCGCGCTGGAGGCAGACGACGCCCGACCCGCGGTACACCTGGTCGCCCGCCCGGGCCGGGTGGACCGTGACCAGCTGCTCGCTGAGGCCGCGCAAGCAGGTCTGACCGCCCGGCCCGGCTCCTATTCGCCGTATGCGGTACGCCTCGACGGCGGGGACCCGGCGGGGCTGCCCGCCGTGGCCGCGGGCGCGGCCGCCGCGCAGGACGAGGGCAGCCAGCTCGTCACCCTGGCCTTGGCCCGCGCGGCGACGGTGGGCCGCGACCTCGGGCTGACCGTCGACCTGTGCGCGGGTCCCGGCGGGAAGGCGGCCCTGCTCGCCGCGCTGCTCGGCGGCTCCGCCTCATCGGACAGGCTGGGTCTGCCGGACAGGCTGGGTCCACCGGACAGGCCGGCCCTGATCGCGGTCGAGCCCCGGGCGACCCGGGCGGCCATGGTGGCCCGGTCCCTGGGCGGCGCGGCGCGGGCCTGGACGGTGCGCGCCGACGGCCGGGCGGCGCCGCTGCGGCCCGATGGGGCCGACCGGGTGCTGGTCGACGTCCCCTGCACCGGCCTCGGAGCACTGCGGCGTCGGCCGGAGGCCCGGTGGCGGCGGACCGCGGCCGATGTGGCCGCGCTCGTCCCGCTCCAGCGTGCGCTGCTCGTTGCCGCGCTCGACCTGGTCCGCCCGGGCGGGGTGGTGGCGTACGCGACCTGTTCCCCGCACCCGGCTGAGAGCGTCGAGGTGGTGCGTGGCGTGGCCGGACAACGCGCCGACACCTCCATCCTCGATGCCCGCCTGACCCTGCCGGAGGTCGACCGGATCGGTGACGGCCCGTTCGTCCAGCTCTGGCCGCATCTCCACGGCACGGATGCGATGTTCGTCGCCCTGCTGCGCCGGGTCGACAGCTGAGGCGTCGGACCCGGGAGCCGATACCCTCGCGAAATGGCCACCGCGCAGATCTACCCCAGCCTGCTCGCCGCCGACTTCGGCCGGATCGCCGACGCGGCCCTGGCGGTCGAGGGGCAGGCTGACTGGCTGCACGTTGACGTGATGGACTACCACTTCGTCCCGAACCTGGCGTTCGCGCCGGACACGGTGACGGCCCTGCGCGCGGTGACGGATACTCCGCTCGACTGTCATCTCATGATCGACGATCCCGACCGCTGGGCGGCCGGGTACGCCGAGCGCGGCGCGGCGAACGTCACCATTCACGCCGAGGCCGTGTCCGACCTGCCCCGCACCACCAGGGCGATCCGGGCGGCCGGGGCCCGCACCGGCCTCGCCGTGAAGCCGAACACCCCGATCGAGCACTATCTCGACGACCTGCACCGGTTCGACCTGCTGCTGCTGATGACCATCGAGCCGGGTTTCGGCGGTCAGACGTTCATGACCGAGGTGTTGCCGAAGATCGAGGCCGCCCGGCGCCTGCTCGACGCCCGTGGGCTGGACCTGTGGCTGCAGATTGACGGCGGGGTCAACGCCGAGACGATCGAACGGGCCGCGGTGGCGGGTGTGGACGTGTTCGTCGCCGGCACGGCCGTCTTCGGGGCGGCCGATCCGGGCCAGGCCGTCGAGCGGCTGCGTGAGCAGGCGCTGCGGGCGGCGCCCCGGCTGTCCCCGCCCGCGCCACGCTCGGCGGTTGGGCCGGCGTGACCGCGTCCGGCGGCTTCATATGCCAGACTTGAGGCAGTACAACTAACAGCACGCGCGCTCCGGGGTCGGTGAAACTCCGAACCGGCGGTGACAGTCCGCGACCCGTCCGCAGGTACTGGGACGGCTGACCCGGTGGAATTCCGGGACCGACGGTTAAAGTCCGGATGGGAGGATGCGCGCGGGCCGAGTGCCCGTGGTGGTCGTTGACTGCTCGCGGGCGCGTGCCGGCGTGAGCGTGCCGGCGTGGTCCCGCGTGGTTTCTCCTCGCCCAGGGTGCGGGTGCCCGGGAGCGAGGGGCACGGGTCGGATGTTTACCGGCATCGTTGAGGAACTCGGCGTGGTGACCGCGGTGGATGCGCGGTCGGAGTCGGCGGCACTCACCATCGCCTGTCAGACGGTTCTGGGTGATGTGAGTCACGGCGCGTCCATCGCCGTCAACGGTGTCTGTCTCACGGTGACCTCCTTCGCCCGCCCGGGGCTCGACGGGGGCGCCGAGACCGGTACGGCCGGCGGCCCACCCGGCACAACGGACGGCCCGTCGGCGTTCACTGCTGACGTGATGCGAGAGACGCTGGTGCGTTCCTCTCTCGGGAAGCTCGCCGTCGGTGACCGGGTGAATCTCGAACGTCCCGTCCGGCTGGCGGACCGGCTGGGAGGCCACCTGGTCCAGGGGCACGTCGACGGCGTCGGCGCGGTCCTCGACCGGCAGCCCGGTGAGGGCTGGGAGCTCGTGCGCATCGCGCTCCCCGAGGGGCTCGACCGCTACCTCGTGGAGAAGGGCTCGGTGACGGTGGACGGGGTGAGCCTGACCGTCGTCGACATCTCGCCGGCCGGTGGCGACTCACCGGCCACCTTCACGGTCAGCCTGATCCCCACCACGCTCGCACTGACCACGCTGGGTCGCCGCGCGCCGGGTTCCCTGGTCAACATCGAGGTCGACGTGCTGGCCAAGTACGTCGAGAAGCTGCATGCCGGCCCCATCGAACCGAACGGACGACACCGATGACGACATCCGCGGCCGGCGCCTTCTCGACGGCCACCCTTCCCGCCGGTGCCCTTCCCGCCGGCTATGCCGACGTGCGGTTCGCCGCCATCGAGGACGCGCTCGCCGAGATCGCCGCCGGCCGCCCGCTCGTCGTCGTCGACGACGACGAGCGGGAGAACGAGGGTGATCTGATCTTCGCGGCGGAGGCCGCCACACCCGAGCTGGTCGCGTTCATGACGCGGTACACCTCCGGTGTGATCTGCGTGCCGATGGACGCCGCCAACACCGACCGGCTCGAACTGGACCAGATGGTCCCGCACAACACCGAGCGGATGGGCACCGCGTTCACCATCACCGTGGACGCCCGCGACGGCGTCTCCACCGGGATCTCCGCCGCCGACCGGGCCCGCACCATCCGGTTGCTGGCCGACCCGCAGACCATGCCCGGCGACCTGAGCCGGCCGGGCCACATCTTCCCGCTGCGCGCCAAGGATGGCGGGGTGCTGCGCCGCCCCGGCCACACCGAGGCCGCGGTCGACCTCGCCCGGCTCGCCGGGCTGCGGCCGGCCGGTGCGATCTGCGAGATCGTGAACGACGACGGGACGATGGCCCGGCTTCCCCGGCTCGCCGAGTTCGCCCGCGAGCACGGGCTGCTACTGATCTCCATCGCCGATCTTATCGCCTACCGTCGGCGGACCGAGAAGCAGGTGGTGCGGGTCGCGGAGGCATCGCTTCCGACGCGTTACGGGGCGTTCCGGGCGGTCGGGTTCCGCAACATCCTCGACGGCGTCGAACACATCGCGCTGATCCGAGGCGAGCTCGGTGACGGCGAGGACGTGCTGGTCCGGGTGCACAGCGAATGCCTCACCGGGGACGTCTTCGGCTCCCGGCGCTGCGACTGCGGAACCCAGCTCGACGCGGCACTGCGCATGATCGCGACCGAGGGGCGCGGGGTGGTGCTCTACATGCGGGGCCACGAGGGCCGGGGCATCGGCCTGATGCACAAGCTGCGGGCCTACCAGCTGCAGGACGCCGGCCACGACACCGTCGATGCCAACCTCGCGCTGGGCCTGCCGGCCGACGCCCGCGACTACGGCACCGGAGCCCAGATCCTGGTCGACCTCGGCGTGCGCGGCCTCCGGCTGCTGTCCAACAATCCGACGAAGCGGGCCGGGCTGGAGGGTTACGGCCTGCGCATCGTCGAACTTATCGGGATGCCGGTCACCCAGACGCCGGAGAACCTGCGCTACCTGACCACCAAGCGGGACCGGATGGGACACGTCATTCCCGGTCTGCCCGGCCTTCCGGGTCTACCCGGCATGTCCGATCTGCCTAGGGCCGTGGGCGAGGACGAGCCGGCCGGCTCGCGCTGGATCCCGGGGGCGTCGAGGGTGCCGGGGGTGCCGGGAGCGTCGAGGGTGCCCGTCACCTCCGGCTGCACGGCCATCGCGGGCGGCGCGGGCCCGGGTACGCCCGCCGGGGCCGACTGTGCCGAGGGGGAGGGTCTGTGAGCGGCCTCGGGGCTCCCGCGGAGGTGCTTCCGCCCGTCGCGGGCATGCGGTTGGCGGTGGTCGCCACCCGATGGCACGCCGAGATCACCGATGCGCTGCTTGCTGGCGCGCTGCGCGCCGCGAAGGACACAGGCCTCGCGACGGCACCCACCGTCGTGCGGGTCTCCGGTGCGGTCGAGCTTCCCGTGATCGCCGCCGCGCTGGCGGCGCGGCATGACGCCGTCGTCGCCCTCGGTGTCGTCATCCGGGGCGGCACCCCCCACTTCGACTACGTCTGTCAGTTCGTCACCGCGGGGCTCGCCCGCGTCACCCTCGACGCCCGCGTCCCCGTCGGCTTCGGCGTGCTCACCTGCGACACCGTCGAGCAGGCCCGGGACCGCGCCGGGCTGCCCGGGTCCAGCGAGGACAAGGGCCGGGAGGCGACCCTGGCCGCGCTGGGCACCGCCGCGGTGCTGCGCGATCTGGAACTCGCCGGCTGAGCTCCCACGCCGTCACTGGCCGGAACGTTCCGCATCAGGAGTTCACACGCACGGTGCGAGGCCGATCCGTCCGCGTGACATGCTCTCGGTATGGTGTTGCCGTCACATGGCGATTCGAAGTGGATCGGGTGTGTCGGTGGTGTGTTCGCTGCTCGTGGCTCTGATTCCGGCTGTCCCGATCAGTCTGTCCCGATCAGTCCGGTGCTCTTGTCGGGACGGCCGGTTACACGAGACTGTGGTCTCACGTCGTATCGGTGCCCTTGCGCTCTGGCGTCATACTTCGCGGTGGGATCGGAGGAGGTCCCGTCGGCCGGTACACATGGGGGCGGGGTGGCGCGGATGGTAAGTCACGGTGGGAGTTGGAACGGTGACGAGACGTCGGCGTCGACCGGCCCGGTCGGAGGGAATCCGGAGGTCGGGGAACGGATCGCGGCCGGGCCCGGCCGGCGGGATCCCGGCGCGACCGAACCGGGTGGTGGCGGGGACGCGCGCCCCATCTCGCTGCTCGGCCTACGACTGACCGAGCCTCAGACGCCCCGTAACGCTCTGGTTACCCGTCGTCCCATCCGGTCACGTCCGGGCGTGACCCGTTCGGAGCCCGGTGCCGGTCGGACGGGGGGCCCCTCCGGGGGGCGCGGGAGCACGGCAGGCCCGCCGCCCACTCCCATGCCACCGGCCCCACCGCCCGCGCCACCGCCCCCGTCGGGCCGGAGCGCGCCCCCCGTGGGCCTTCCATTGACCGCGTCGCCCGGCCCGAGCTCCGCGTGGCCCGGTGCCTCGCTCACCATGCCCGGCGGAGCGGGGTGGACGCCCGACCTCGCCGCCGCCGCGACGTCGGCGGCCGGGCCGCCGGACCAGTACCCGACCGGTCCGGACCAGTACCCGACGCCACCGGATCCACCGCCCGGTGCGCCGCCGCCCCCGGCCGTCCCCCCACCGTTTCCGGCCGTCCCGCCGCCCGGGGAGACCTGGGAGAACATTGCGGTACTGGTCCCCGCCGCCGGGCAGCCGGTGAACCTCCCGGATGGGACGCCGGTCGTCCCCGTTTCCTGGGCCGCCACCGCGCCGCCCCCAGACGGCTCGCTCGGTGCCGGGCCCGTAGCCGGGCGGCTTCCCCCGTCCGCGGCGGCTGACCCGGGTTGGCCGGTGCCGGAGGCGTGGCTCGACGCCGACCCCCTGGGCGGACCCACGGTCGGCCGGCAGGCGGTCGAAACGCCCGGTACGGAGCCAGCCTGGTCCGTCCCGGTCCCCGCGAACCTGCCGGCACGGCGGTCCGGTCCGGCCCCTTCCCTGCCCGTCCGGGCGGCGGCCGCGGTGACGCCGTCCCGTGGTCCGGCGGTGGTCCCGGCCGTCGCGGGAGCGGGCGGTTCGCCGGTCGCGCGGGCGCGGGCCGGTGGGCGGCGGGTGCTGGTCGGGGGATTCGGTGGCGGAGGCGGCCGGACGACGGTCGCCGCGGGTCTGGGACTGGCGATCGCGGAGCACCACGGTCATCGGGTGATGGCCGTGGATGCCTCCCCGGACCAGTCCGGGCTGCTTGCGCACCGGGTCGGCCTCATGCCACCGGGCGTGGGGTTGCGGGAGTTGGCCACGGCGCGGCCACCGGTGTCCTCATTGGAGGACGTGCGCCGGTTCGTCGCCTCCGACGGCTCCGGTGGCCTGGAGGTGCTGGCCGGACTGCGTGATCTCACCGGGCCGGGGCTGCTTCCCGAGGAGCTGGCCTGGGCACTCGACCTGCTCGGACACTGGTATCCGGTCGTCGTCGCGGACGCCCCACCGGGGTGGAGCCAGCCGGTGCCGGCCACCCTGCTGGCGCGGGCGGACCTCGTCGTGCTGACGATCCGGGCCGGCGAGACGGAGATCGCCGGTGCGGACGACGCGTTGACCGCGTTGACCGCGGCTGGTCGGCCAGATCTCGCTGCCACCGTCATCGTGGCCGTCGTCGAGACGTATCCCTCCCGGTTGAGCCGCGGGGCACGGCTGCGTCTCGAGCATCTTGAGGACCGGGCCTACATGACGGTGCCGGTGCCGTTCGACGCGGCGCTCGCCGACAGCCGTCCGATCAGCTGGTACCGCCTGCGTCGCCGGACCAGGTTCGCCTTCCAGCGCCTCGCCGGGGCGGTCGCCACCGCCCCGCTTCCCGGGTCGCAACCGGCCACCGTGCTGGCCCGGTCCGCCATCGCCGCCCCCGGTCGGTGCCCCCAACCCGGGCCCGGGTCCGTCCGAGCCATGGTGAATGCCACGGACCCGATCCGGTACCGGCCCGCCGCGTCGCCTGGGCCCTAGGCTGGCGAGAATGGCACACGATCTGCTGACTCCGTCCGGTCAGGGCGATGACGGCCGCGCCGATGAGTCGCTCACCCGAGCGCTCGCCGCCAGCCCGGTCAACCCCGCCGTTCTGACCGCCGCGCTGCGCCAGGCCCGGGTCTTCGTCGGAGTCGAGGCTCGGCTCACCGCCGCCGACGCCGTCACCGGTGCGGACAAGACCAGCGAGATGGCGCTGACGACCCTGCGCACCCCGTCCGGCGCGACCGCGCTACCGATCTTCTCCAGCGTCAGCGCGCTCACCGCCTGGCGCGCCTCGGCCCGGCCGGTTCCGGTCGCCGCGGTGGACGCCTGTACGGAGGCGGTCCGGCTGGGGCTCGGAGCGGTGGTGATCGACGTGGCCGGTCCGCGCTCGGCCAGTCTGGACGTCGGGCCGGGCGGTCCCGCGACGGTGCCCGGCGGATCCGACTCCGACTCGCCGCCCGGGACTCTCGACACGCCACGTGCGACCGAAGCCGCGGACCTCGACGAGCTGAGGGTGACCGCCCTGCGCCGTCCATCCGATCCGGATGGACCGTTGTCCCGGCAGCGGGTCCAAGAGGCGTTGCGGACCGTGACCGAGCGGGTCGAGGTGTGGCCGGCGGAACTGCTCCTCCCGGGTGCCGGCGCACCACGCCCGGTGCTTGCCGTCGCGGTACGCCGGGACGGAGATGCGGACGCGCGGTCCGGGGAGTTGCTCGCCCGGCGGTTGCCCCGGCTGCTCGCCGCTGATCCGGACCCGGCGCAGGAGCAGGCGCGGGCCTCGGGCCCGGCCGTGCTGCTCGTGAGCGCGCGGGAGGCCGCGGCGGTGCGCCGCCATCTGGGGCGGGGCCTGCGCCCGACGCGCCGATGGCCGGTGCGGTTCGCGAGGTGAGTGCCGCCGGCCCTTTCGGAGCGCCCGGACGATGATGTGATCGTCGTGTCGCCCGGTCTGGTGCTACGCTGGGGTTCAGACCGCCTGCCGGCTGGTTTTGTTCCGTCCGCTGGCGTTGCCGTTCCCAGGCAGCCAGGGCACGGTGCGGAGCCTGATCGGCAGGACCAAGCGGGGGTTCGCCCTCCACCCGATGTCAGCACTGATGTCGCCACCCCGGGACGTCAGCAGGTCCTCAGGCCGGAGTTCCGGCTGGTGGCCGCGGTGGCCGGGTCGCCGGTCGGCCGAGCCGTTCTCGCGGTTGTCGGCCGGGAGCCTGGTGTACCAGGCTCGGTGCTCCGCTGCGGTGAGGTCAGGCCCGCGCGTCGAGCAACGGAGGAAACACATCAGCACAGAGTCCCGTATCAACGACCGGATTCGCGTCCCCGAGGTTCGCCTCGTCGGCGCGGAGGGTGAGCAGATCGGCATCGTCTCGATCGGTGAGGCCATGCGCATGGCGCAGGAGGCCGATCTCGACCTCGTCGAGGTCGCGCCGACCGCTCGTCCCCCGGTCTGCAAGCTGATGGACTACGGAAAGTTCAAGTACGAGTCCGACCAGAAGCGTCGGGAGGCTCGGAAGAACCAGGTCCAGACCGTCATCAAGGAAATGAAGCTGCGGCCGAAGATCGATCCGCACGACTACGAGACCAAGAAGGGTCACGTCGTGCGTTTCCTGCGGGCCGGCGACAAGGTCAAGATTACGATTATGTTCCGCGGTCGGGAGCAGTCCCGGCCCGAGCTCGGCATCCGCCTGCTCCAACGGCTGTCCGCCGACGTGGCCGATCTTGGTTATGTCGAGGCTCAGCCCAAGCAGGACGGCCGGAACATGACCATGGTCATGGCCCCGCACAAGGGTTCGAAGCCGCAGCGGGTGCCGGAACCGGCCGGCCACGCCTGACTCGACGGCGGGCAGTCCGCGCGGTGGCGCCGCCACCGGTTCCGGATCTCGCCACGCCGGTTGTTCGACCACCCACGTAACCCGTCAGGATGTCAACATGCCCAAACAGAAGTCCCACAGCGGTGCGAGCAAGCGGTTCCGGGTCACCGGGTCCGGCAAGGTGCTGCGCCAGCGGGCCAACCGCCGCCACTACCTGGAGCACAAGACCAGCCGCCTCACCCGCAGACTGGATGGCGTGGTGCCGTTGACGAAGGCGGACAACCGACGCGTCAAGCGTCTGCTCGCCCGCTGACCGCGGCCCGCTGACGACTCCGGCCCCGACTGCGGCGGGCCCGCCGGTCGCGGTCGGCCCGCCGTTGGCGGCCGACTCCGGCCCGGGCCGCCGGACGCACCCGAACGAAGGAGACAGGTGCCCTCATGGCACGCGTGAAGCGGGCGGTCAACGCCCAGAAGAAGCGCCGTACGGTCCTCGAGCAGGCCAGCGGCTACCGGGGCCAGCGCTCGCGGCTCTACCGCAAGGCCAAGGAGCAGATGCTCCACTCGATGACCTACTCCTACCGGGACCGCCGCGCGCGCAAGGGCGACTTCCGGCAGCTGTGGATCACTCGGATCAACGCGGCGGCGCGGGCGAACGGCCTGACCTACAACCGCTTCGTGCAGGGTCTGAAGCTGTCCGGTGTCGAAGTCGACCGCAAGATTCTGGCCGACCTCGCGGTCAACGACGCGGTCGCGTTCACCGCCCTGGTCGAGGTGGCACGGGCCGCGCTGGCGGCGGCGCCGGAGCCCACCGCCGCCTGAGCCCGTCGCGACGTCGGCCCGTGCCCGCCTCCCGCGTGTCCCCCACGACCGACGCCCCACCGTCGACGGCTCCTTCCCCGAGGGCCCCTTCCCCGGGGCCCGGAGTGATCGCCGGAGCGCGCTCCGGGCGGGTCGGCGCCGCGCGTCGCCTCAAGCGGCCCGCGGCCCGGCGCGAGCAGGGCAGGTTCCTGGTCGAGGGGGCGCAGGCGGTGGGCGCGGCGTCGGCCGTCGGCGAGCTGCTCGAGGTGTTCGTCGGAGTCTCCGCGACTCCCCGGCACGAGGAGCTGCTGAGGGCGGTCCGGGTGCCGGTCCGGGTCGTCACGGACGAGGCCGTGGCGTCGCTGTCGGAGACGGTGACCCCCCAGGGCCTCGTCGCGGTCGCGGCCCTGCCCGCTCACCGGCTCGCCGACCTGCACGCCCCCCGGCTGGTCGCGGTGTGCATCGGCGCGGGCGATCCGGGCAACGCCGGCACGGTGATCCGCAGCGCGGACGCGGCCGGAGCGGACGCCGTCGTCTTTACCGGGAGCGGTGTCGACCCCTTCGGGGGCAAGTGCGTGCGCTCCTCGGCCGGCAGCCACTTTCACCTCCCGGTGATCGTGGAACCAGCCTTGGCCGTGGTGCTGGACCGGCTGCGGGCCCGGGGCTGCCGCATCGTGGCGACGTCCGGAGCCGCGGATCGCGACATCGACACCGCCGTCGCCGCCGGTGAGCTCGACGGGCCGACGGCGTGGCTGTTCGGTAACGAGGCACATGGGCTGGCTTCGGCTACTCTGACCGCCGCGGACGCGGTTCTGCGGGTACCGGTGTACGGTCAGGCCGAGTCCCTGAATCTTGCGGTTGCGTCCGCCCTGTGCCTTTACGCGTCGGCGCGGGCGCAGAGAACGGGCAGGTCCGGTACTGACGGCACCGGAGGAGGTGGTCGACGGTGATGAACACTGTCGCGTCGCCATCCGGGCAGGTACCGCCACCCGGCCCCGGCTGCGCGCCCGATTCCACCGATTCGGCCGCGTCGGCCGCGCTGGACGGCCCACTGCCTGCCGCCGCCTTCGACCTGCTACCGGACTCGGTGATCGTGACCGACGCCGTCGGCGTCGTCGAGGTGTTCAACCGGGCGGCGGCGAAGCTCACCGGGGTGGACGGACCGTCTGCGATCGGCCGGCATCTGACCGAGGTCCTCCCGTTGCTGGACGAGCGGGGCAACGACTGGTGGGAGTGCTCGGCAGCCAGCCGGAACCTGCCGCGGGTCACCGGGCAGCCGGAGCGGCGCCTGACCTATGCGGGTCCGGTCCACGACCGTGACTTCCACGTCACGGTGCGGTTTAACCGGGTCGCCGGTCGGCTGGTGCGGGTGTCGCTGTCCCTGCGCGACACCCTCAGCCGCGAGCGGCTGGAACGCAACCGGGCGGATCTGGTCGCGACCGTGGCGCACGAGCTGCGCTCGCCGCTGACCAGCGTGAAGGGATTCACCGCGACGCTGCTCGCCAAGTGGGACCGGTTCACCGACGAGCAGAAGAAGCTCATGCTGAACACGGTCAACACCGACGCCGACCGGGTCACGCGCCTGCTCACTGAGGTGCTGGACGTCTCCCGGATCGACTCCGGACGCATTCAGGTCCGCAAGCAGATCGTCGACCTGCCCGCCCGGGTGCGTTCGGTGGTGGACGGCAAGGTGGCCTCGGGTGCGGCGGGCGCCGACCGGTTCTTCATCTGCGATGAGGGCGAACTGCCCGAGATGTGGGTCGATCCGGACAAGATTGAACAGGTACTGCACAACCTCGTCGACAACGCCCTGCGGCATGGTGCGGGTACTGTGACGGTACTGCTGCGTGGCAGGGACAGCGGCACGGAGGTGAGCGTGGCCGACGAGGGGGAAGGCGTGTCCGAATCGAACGCCGCGCGCGTGTTCACGAAGTTCTGGCGGGGCGCCGGCCGCGGGAACGGCACCGGCCTCGGGCTCTACATCGCCAAGGCACTGATCGAGGCGCACGGCGGCACCATCTCGGTCGGCCGGGCCACGGGTGGCGGCGCCGAGTTCCGATTTTTCGTGCCCGCCGGTGGCCCGGTGTTCGGCTGACGCCGAGCACCGCGAACCGACCGGTGGGCGCCCCGGGCGGCCAGGCGCGCGCCGCCGCCCCAGGACCGGACACCCCATGCCCGGACGAACTCCGCCGCAGGCCGGACGACCCCGGCTTCCCGCCGGGATGGCCCTGCTTTTCACCCGATGACGAGGATGAGCACCGTGCCCGCCCCTGGAGAGACTGTCGACCCGTCCCGGGTCCACGCCCTCGACCCTGATCAGCTCGACGCGGCCGTTGACGCGGCGCGGGAGTCGATCCGCGCCGCCGCCGACCTCGACGCGCTGGCAGCCGTCCGTACCGCCCACATCCAGGGCGCCTCCGCACCGCTGGTGCTGGCCCGCCGGGAGCTCGGTGCCCTGCCCCGTGCGGAGCGTGCCGACGCCGGTCGCCGGCACAACGCCGCCCGCACGGCGGTACAGGCCGCCTACGACGCCCGGCTGGCCGAACTCACCGCCGAGCGCGACGCCCGGGTGCTGCACGAGGAACGGGTCGACGTGACCCTGCCCGTCGACCGTCGCCGCCGTGGTGCCCGCCACCCGCTGACCGCCCTGTCCGACCGGCTTGCCGACGTGTTCGTGGCGATGGGCTACGAGGTCGCCGAGGGACCCGAGGTCGAACACGACTGGTTCAACTTCGAGGCCCTGAACATGGCGCCCGATCACCCGGCCCGCAGCGAGCACGACACGCTCTACGTCGCGCCGACCGGTGCGGGCCGGGTGCTGCGTACCCACACCTCCCCGGTGCAGATCCGCTCCCTGCTGAACCGCCCGCTGCCCGTGTACGTCGTGTGCCCGGGGCGGACATACCGCAACGACACCATCGATGCGACGCACTCGCCGGTCTTCGGCCAGCTCGAAGGTCTGGCCGTGGACAGGGGCATCACCATGGCGGACCTGCGTGGCACCCTGGAGGTCTTCGCCCAGGCGTTGTTCGGGGCGGGCCTGTCGACGCGGCTGCGCCCGTCGTTCTTCCCGTTCACCGAGCCGTCCGCGGAACTGGACGTGCAGTGCTTCGCCTGCCGCGGGGAGGCGGCCCGCCAGCCCTGTCGGGTCTGCTCGGACGAGGGCTGGATCGAGGCCGGCGGCTGCGGCATGGTCGACCCGCACGTCCTGCGGGCCGCGGGGGTCGATCCGACCCGGTACAGCGGTTTCGCGTTCGGGATGGGGCTGGAACGGGCCGCGATGGTCCGCCATGGCATCCGGGAGATCCGCGATTTCGTCGACGGTGACGTCCGGTTCAGCCTGCCGTTCGGAATCGAGGACTGACCCATGCTGATCGTGATGTCCTGGCTGCGGGAGTATGTGGCGGGGCTGCCGCCCACGCGGGCCGTCGCCGACGCGTTGATCCGGGCCGGTTTCGAGGTCGAGGGACTGCGCAGCGCCGGGGGCGAGTTCTCCGGCGTGGTCGTCGGGGAGATCGTCGACTTCGAGATCGTCGAGACGAAGAAGAAGGCCGTCCGCTGGTGCCAGGTCCGGGTCGCCGAGAGCGCCGGATCCGGGGATGCCGGATCCGAGGGCGAGGGCGTGCGCGGCGTCATCTGCGGGGCGCACAACTTCGTCGTCGGTGACCGGGTGGCGGTCGCGCTGCCCGGCGCCGTGCTGCCCGGCGGGTTCGAGATCACCGCGCGGAGGACCTACGGCCATGTCAGCGAGGGGATGATCTGCTCGGCCCGGGAACTGGGCCTTGGCGAGGAGTCCGGCGGCATCCTGGTGCTCGCGCCGCGGGCGCCGATCGGCGCCGACGTCGCCGAGCTGCTCGATCTCGCCGACGAGGTGCTCGACATCGCGGTCACTCCGGACCGGGGCTACGGCCTGTCGGTGCGGGGGATCGCCCGGGAGGCGGCGATCGCCTTCGCGCTGTCGTTCACGGACCCGGGCGCGTCGGCGGACCTGGCCGCCGGTCCGGGGCCCGCCGGGGAGGCCTATCCGGTCGTCGTCGAGGACACCGCGGCGTGTGACCGCTACGTCGCCCGGGTGGTGGCCGGGGTCGACTCGCGGGCCACCACCCCGCCGGGGTGGCAGCGGCGGCTGTCGCTGTCCGGGATGCGGTCGATCTCGGTGCCGGTCGACGTCACCAACGCCGTGCTGCTGGGCCTCGGCCAGCCGTTGCACGCCTTCGACCGGGCGAAGCTGACCGGCGCGATCATCGTGCGCCGGGCCGTCGCCGGAGAGACGCTGCGCACCCTCGACGGGGTCGACCGCACTCTCGACCCCGAGGATCTGGTCATCGCCGACGACACCGGTCCGATCGCGCTCGCCGGGGTGATGGGCGGGGCCAGCACGGAGGTGTCCGCGACGACCACCGACATCGTCCTCGAGGCGGCGCACTTCGACCCGATCACGGTGGCCCGCACCGCCCGCCGGCACCGGCTGTCCTCGGAGGCGTCGCGGCGTTTCGAACGCGGCGTCGACCCGGCGCTCGCGCCGGTCGCCGCGGCGCTGGCCGTCGACCTGCTCGTCGAGCTCGCCGCCGCCCGTCCCGAGCCCGGCGTGACCGACCTGGACCGCCGCCCCGGCCTGGCGCCGGTGACCCTGCCGCTGACGGAACCGGAACGCCTCGCCGGCCGGCCCTACCCCGCCGAGGTGGTGCGGCGCCGGCTCGGCGACGTCGGCTGCGCAGTGGCCGACGGGCCGGCGACCGGGGGCCTGCCCGGTGTCCTGATCGTGACGCCGCCGTCCTGGCGTCCCGACCTGACCCGGCCTGCCGATCTCGTCGAGGAGATCATGCGGCTGGAGGGGTACGACACCATCCCGGTGACCCTGCCGTCGCTGCCCGCGGGGCGCGGGCTCACCGCCGCGCAGCGGATGCACCGCGCAGTGGGCCGGGCACTGGCCTACGCGGGGTTCGCCGAGGTGCTCACCCTGCCGTTCGTGCCCGAGGACGCCGCCGACGCGCTCAGCCTGGCTGCGGTCGACCCGCGGCGCGCGGCGGTCCGGATCGCGAACCCGATCGCCGAGGATGCCGGCTACCTGCGGACGACCCTGCTACCCGGACTGATCGCGGCGGCCGTGCGCAACATCGGCCGGGGGCAGCGCGATCTCGCCCTGTTCGAGAGCGGCCTGGTGTTCCGTGAACGCGAACGGATCCCGACGGGCGTCGTCACCCCGCCGGTGGATCGTCGGCCCTCCGCCGCGGAGATCGTCGCTCTGGACTCGACCCTGCCCGGCCAGCCCCGCCACGTCGCCGTGCTCCTCACCGGGCGCCGTGAGCCAGGTGGCTGGTCCACGCCGGCCCGGGACGCGGACTGGGCGGACGCGGTGGACGCCGCGCACGTGGTCGCCGAGGCGGTGGGCGTCACCCTGACGGTCAGGGCCGGCAATGTCATGCCCTGGCACCCGGGCCGCCTCGCGGAGCTCTCGATCGACGGTCGGGTCGTGGGCCACGCGGGTGAGCTGCATCCCCGGGTGCTCGGCGCCGCCGGGCTCCCGCCCCGGGCCGGCGCGATGGAACTGGACCTCGACGCCCTGATCGAGGTCGCGTCGGCGGCGCCGCCGATGATCGCGCCGACGATCTCCACCTATCCGCCCGCCGACCGGGATGTGGCGCTCGTCGTGCCGATCGAGGTGCCGGTCGCCGACGTGACGGCGGCACTGCGGGCCGGAGCCGGTGACCTGCTGGAGTCCCTGACCCTCTTCGACGTCTTCGAGGGCGCCCAGGTCGGGGTCGGTCAGCGCTCGCTGGCCTTCGGCCTGCGGCTGCGCGCCGGGGACCGGACGCTGACGGCCGCCGAGGCGAACGCGGTGCGGGACGCGGCGGTCGCCCGGGCGGCGGAGCTCACCGGCGCGTCCCTGCGCGCCTGAGGCCGAGGCGGGTTACGCCAGCCTCATTGCATGACAATGAGTTGGCGTGTATAAAATTGCAATCATGGGTGTGACGGCAGCAGTTGCGGGGGCGAGCGGGTACGGCGGCGGAGAGCTGCTGCGCCTGCTCCTCGCCCATCCCGAGATCAAGATTGGTGCGCTGGCCGCGAACGCGTCCGCCGGCCGGCCGGTGACGGACGTGCATCCTCACCTGCCCGACCTGGAGGGCCGGGTGTTCACGGACGCGGCCGCGCTGGCCGGGACTGACGCGGACATCGTTTTCCTGGCACTGCCGCACGGTCAGTCGGCCGCGGTGGCCGCCACCCTGCCCGACACCGTACGGGTCGCCGATCTGGGTGCCGATCATCGGCTCGTCGACCCGGAGGCGTGGCGGCGCGTCTACGGGGGGGAGCACGCCGGGACCTGGGCTTACGGCCTGCCCGAACTCCCCTGGGCGCGGGCGGAGATCGCCGCGAGCCGGCGGGTGGCGGTCCCGGGCTGCTATCCCACGGCGACCTCTCTCGGGCTCGTGCCGCTGCTGGCCGGCGGTCTTGTGGAGCCCGCCGACCTGGTCGTCGTCGCGGCGAGCGGCACGTCCGGCGCGGGGCGCTCGGCCACGGTGAACCTGCTCGGCAGCGAGGTGATGGGTGACCTGACCGCCTACAAGGTGGGCACCCACCAGCACCGGCCCGAGATCACGCAGACCCTCTCCCGGGCCGCCGGTACGACCGTGACGGTGTCCTTCACCCCGGTGCTCGCCCCGCTTCCCCGCGGCATCCTCGCGACCAGTACCGGCCGGGCCATCCCGGGCACCGACGCGGACGCCGTGTACGAGGCGCTGCGGTCCGCCTACGCGGGGGAGCCGTTCGTCCGGGTGCTGCCGCCGGGGCGCTGGCCGCACACCGCGGCGACGCTCGGCGGGAACGCCGTTCATGTGCAGGGGACCTTCGACCCGGAGACCGGCCGGGCGATCGTCGTCACCGCGATCGACAACCTCGGCAAGGGCGCGGCTGGCCAGGCGCTGCAGTGCGCCAACCTGATGCTCGGCCTGCCCGAGACCGCCGGGCTGACCGCTCAGGGCATCGCCCCCTGACCGTTTCCGGCTCGGCAGGCCGGCAGGCCGGTAAGGACGCGGGACCATCGACCAGCAACATCGACCAGCAACGCGGACAGGGGACAGGAGAGGGTTGAGTTGAGCGTCACCGCCCCACGGGGCTTCCGCGCCGCCGGAGTGACAGCCGGGTTGAAGCCGTCCGGCCGTCCGGACGTGGCGCTCGTCGTCAACGACGGGCCGTCCGACGCCGCCGCCGGGATCTTCACCGCCAACCGGGTCCAGGCGGCTCCGGTGCTCTGGAGTCGCCAAGCCCTCGCCGACGGCCGGCTGCGCGCCGTCATCCTCAACTCCGGCGGGGCGAACGCCTGCACCGGTCCGGCCGGATTCGCCGACACCCACGCCACGGCTGAGCACGTCGCCGGGGCGCTCGGTATCGGTGCCGGCGACGTCGCGGTCTGCTCGACCGGTCTCATCGGCGTCCGCCTGCCCATGGACAACCTGCTTGCCGGCGCCACCAAGGCGGTGGCGGACCTCACCGATACCGCCGCCGCCGGCGCCGCGGCGGCGGAGGCGATCCGCACCACCGACACCGTCGCGAAGGCCGCGGTCCGCACCTCGTCGACGACCCCGGGTGTCACCATCGGCGGGATGGGCAAAGGCGCGGCGATGCTGGCGCCGTCGCTCGCGACGATGCTCGTGGTGGTCACCACCGACGCCGTCGCGGACGCCGCCACCCTCGATCGGGTGATCCGGGCGTCCTCGCGGGTCAGCTTCGAGCGGGTCGATTCCGACGGCTGCCTGTCCACCAACGACACCGTGCTGCTGCTGGCCTCGGGTGTCGCCGGGGTCAGCCTGCCCGAGGCGGAGCTGGCGGGGCTGGTCACCGAGGTGTGCGTTGACCTTGCCCAGCAGATGCTCGGCGATGCCGAGGGTTCGACGAAGACCATCGCCATCACCGTGACCGGAGCCGCGACCGAGGACGACGGGCTGGAGGTCGGCCGGGCCGTCGCCCGCAACAACCTGCTCAAGTGCGCTCTGTACGGCAAGGACCCGAGCTGGGGACGGGTGCTCGCCGCGATCGGCACCACGAAGGCCGTCTTCGAGCCCGACGCGCTGGACGTGTCCATCAACGAGGTGCAGGTCTGCCGGGCCGGGGCCCCCGGCGAGGACCGTGACCTCGTCGACCTGTCCGGCCGTGAGGTGCGCATCGGCGTCGATCTGCACGCCGGCGACGCCGAGGTCACCGTCTGGACGAACGACCTGACCGACGGGTACGTCTACGAGAACTCGGCGTACTCGACATGAACGTCCCGACCCGGACACTGCCGCCTTCGAACGGTGGGCACGGCGGCACCGGCGGCACCGCAGGCGCCGATGGCACCGGCGACGCCGCCCCGGGCGGGGGCACCGGGCGGGGCCCGGCCGCCACCGCCCGGGGC
>NZ_CDWTMG010000017.1:21487-43206 GCF_977945845.1 Frankia sp. CcMO1 | reverse complement strand
CAGGTTCCGCTCACCGGCGGTCCCAGCACCGGGGTGCACAGCTGGGATGACGCCTTCCTCCGCGACACCATCCAGAAACAGGTCGCCAGGACCGCTATGGAGATCGCCGGGTCTCGCAAACCCCACGATTCCGGCCGATATGAGCATGAGCGGACCGCGTTGCTGGCGATTCGCCGCTACGACCGGCAGATCATCGCGGGCATCGAACTGATGGTCTTCAGTAATGACAACCGGGGCGCGAGCCTCGGGGCGTACGGCATCGAGGAGCCGCTCGCCGAGTGGATCCGGTCGACGCTGCGAGACCCGGAGCTGCGGCTTGGATGGCGCGCGCTCATCGCCGCCTATGAGTTTCCGCCGGTCCGCGGGAACCGCCGGCTCGCCCGCGACGCCTTCCACCGACCGTGGCGGATCTTCACCACCGCCTCCACCCGGCTGACGGACCGGCCGGGGCTGTTGGCCGGGCACCGGTTCGACATCGCGCTGGCCGCGCTGACCTACTCGTTTCTGCGTGAGGTGATGGATGTGAACCAGGCCGACATCGACCAGGTCGAGAAACTCGCGGCCGAGATAGCCCGAGAGATCGTGGACGATGACAGTGCCAGCCCGCTCATGAGCTTCCGAGTGGCCTGCCGCAACGTCCTCTCGCTCCAGAAATGGCTGGAGACCAAGGCCGTGCGCCGTGCCCTGCGCCCGCCGGCCGCGGGAACCGCGAGCCCGCTGCTCACGACTACCCAGTTCCGGCTGCTGTTCGACCCGGACGGACAGGGCTGGATCTACCGGCGGCTGCTGCTCATCGCAGTCCTGAACGCGCTGCACGCACAGGGGTGGAGCCCGAAAGACGCGGCCGAGGCGCTGGCGGATCTACCCGAGGCGGAAGAAGAGATCAAGCTCGCCCGCGAGGACGACGAGTTCGTGGAAGGACTGGAGCGATGAGTTTCCTGGTTGGCAAGGTCGCGCTCGATGTCAAGGCCGGCGCGCCGAACAACGGCCTTGCGGATGACAATGTCTCCCGGGTCAAGCAGCTCCGGGTCGGTCGGGACGTCTACCCCTACGTCTCCGCGCAGGCGTTCCGCCGCTGGTTGCGGGACTCCGTCCCGGCGCAGGAACCCCGATCCGGCGTCACCCGCAGCGGCGCCGGGAAGAACCAGCAAGCTCACACCGAGGGTCGCCCGGATCGCTATTTCGACGACGACCTGTTCGGCTACATGGTTGCCAAGAAGGGTAAGGAGGCGGCCCAGACCTGCCAGCGCGACACCGTGTTCGCCACCGGGACCCTGCTCTCCGTCGCCCCGCGCAGGCCAACCGAGGACTTCGGCACCATGAGCCGCGGCTTTCAGGCGGGGGAGAACCCGGTCCTGCACGGCCACGAGCTCTACAGCGCCGAACTCGGCGGCGACCTCCTGCTCGATCTGCCGCGAATCGGCACCTTCGAGACCGGTGGTTCCGGCCTGAAGATCGCGTTGACTGCCGAGGCGGCGAAGGATGCCGTGGCGAGCGGAGCCGACAGCCTCACCTTCCGTGGGTCGCCCGCCCTTCGGCTACCTCTACCCGAACGGCGCCGGCGGGCCGCCCTGCTGCTGCGGACCCTCACCGCCGTCCGCGGCGGAGCCAAGCAGTCGTTGCACTACGGGGACCGGGCACCGGCGTTCCTCCTGCTCGCAGCGATGAAGGGTGGGATCAACCCGTTTACCCGGATCCTCGGTCTCCGCGACGGCCGGGTCACTATCGATACCACGGTCCTGCGGGAGGAGATCGCCGCCTGGCGTGAGGAGCTCGACGGGCCTGTCTACCTCGGTTGGGCGCCGGGCTTTCTCGGTGATCAGCGCGAGATCGCGCGCGGTGAGCTGGCCGCCGAGATCGAGTCCGGGCTGGTACAGGTGGACCACTCCCGGGTGCTCTTCGGACGCCTTGCGGACGAGATCGAGACCGGACTACACGACGACTGGTTCGACGACGCCAAGTCAGCCAAGTCATGAGTCTCCCCGGCGCGCCCGACCTTCTTGGCGGGGAACGAGACGCGCTGGAAGTCACTGTCAGCGCGCCGATCGTCTCCTTTCGTGACCCGCTGTACTCGGCTGTCGCGGTCACGCTTCCCTGCCCAGCTCCGGCGACCGTCGGCGGCATGCTGGCGGCGGTCGCCGGGGGATGGGACGAGGTCGACCCGGAGTTCCGGTTCGCGATGGCCTTCTCGGCGCAGGCCACCGGGGTGGATCTGGAGACCCACCATCCCCTGGAGTCGCGGGGCGCCTTCGGCCAGCCGGTGCCCCGGGAACGGCAGTTCCTGGCCTTTGCCGAGCTGACCGTCTGGATCGTCGACGAGGTCGAGCGATGGGAGCGGCGGTTCCGTCGGCCGGTGTGGCCGTTGCGGCTCGGTCGCAGCCAGGATCTCGCGACTGCCCGTACCAGACGAGTACGGCTGAGTGAGGGTGAAGGCGTGGCCGGTGGGGCGCTCGTGCCCGATGACCCCAGCTCCCACGGTAGCTCCCACGGTTCCCTGCTCCGGCTGCCGACCGCTGTCAGCCGGGACCGCGCCCGTACCCGGTGGGACGCCTATCGCCATCGGCTCTCGGTGGCGGCGGGCGGCCAGTTGCGTCCGCAGTCCGTCGAGAAGGCGCTGGTGGCGGGCTGGGTCACCACCGAAGGCCGAGCCGTCCACCTCCTCCCACCCACCCATCCCGCCCAGGTGGAGCCGTGAGTGCGGTGTCCTCGGTGTCCTCAGGGCCATCGGACGGGCGCGATCGGTCGCTTGCCGAGCTGCTGGCCAAACCGCCGACCAATTTTCGGCCCGCCGGTGAGTCGCTGACCGAGCACCTGGCGGCCACGCTCGACGCCCTGCTCGCCATCCGACGGCGGCTGGGGACGTTGGACGTCCTGCCAGACCCGCTGCGGCGCCGGTTCTGGATGATCGCGGCCTGGGCGGCACTGCTGCATGACGCGGGCAAGATCGCGGACGGATTCCAGCGGATGATGGCGACCGGGATCGGCTGGGGGCACCGGCACGAGGTCCTCTCCCTCGGATTTCTCGACTGGCTGGTGGCGGATGCCGAGGACCGCCGCTGGGTGGCTGCGGGGGTCGCCACCCACCACCGTCCGCTGGAGGGAGGCGAAGGGAGGCCGTCACTGAGCCAGCTGTATCCGCGGTACTCGACCGTTGCCGATCTGGCCAGAGCACTGGGTCCCTACGACGAAGGTCGCACCGCCGACCTGGTTGCCTGGTTCTGGCAACGAGCCGAGGCGGCCGGGCTGACCGCCGCATCGCTCACCTCCGACGCGCCTGGCCTGTCCGACCAGCCTGGCCTGTCCGACCAGCCTGGCGAGTCGGACCTGGTCGGCTGGTCCGATTTATCTGGCGTATCCGATATCATCGGCTTGTCGGCCGACGTCGATCCGACGGTCCTGGTCGAGCAGGCGCAGACCGTCCTTCATGAGCTGCTCGATACCTGGGTCGAGGGGCCGGTGCGCCGCCCGATGGGCCTCGCTGGTGTCCTTCTCCAGGGTGCGGTCACCATGGCCGACCATCTCTCCAGCGGGCATGGCTCGCTGCGCACCCACCAGCCGTTCGACGCCGGCTACCCAGCCAGGCTGACGGCCCGGCTGGCCGAGAAGGGCCAGAAGATCCGGGCGCATCAGGCGGCAGCCGGCCGGGTGCGGGGGCATCTACTGCTGCGGGCCTGGACGGGCAGCGGCAAGACCGAAGGCGGGCTGCTCTGGGCGGCGGCCCAGGTCGAGGACATCGTGGCCCGTGGCGGCGGGGTGCCGCGGCTGTTTTACACGCTGCCCTACCTTGCGTCGATCAATGCGATGACGGACCGCCTCGCGGACCGGGACCTGCGGGATCATGATGGCGCGGCAGCGGTCGGGGTCAGCCACTCCCGGGCAGCCTCCTACCACCTGGCCCGATCGCTCTGCGGAGATGACGAGACGCCGGCAGCTGGCGCGAGCGAGGTGGCGGTCCGGGATCGCGCGGCCGGGAAGGCGTTGGCCCGCGCCGAAGCCACCCGGCTGTTCCGGGAGCTGGTCCGGGTCGGAACGCCGTACCAACTGCTACGCGGGGTGCTCGCCGGCGCGGTGCACGCCAGCGTCCTGCTCGACAGCGCCAACTCAGTGTTCATCCTCGACGAGCTGCACGCCTACGACCCGAAGCGGCTCGGATACATTCTGGCGACCGCCGGTTTCTGGGCGGAGCTGGGCGGACGCGTCGCGGTGCTGTCCGCGACCGCACCGAACGCGCTGGTAAGGCTGGTCCGGGAAAGTCTCGTCCCGTCGAATTATCGGCAGGCCGGTCATCCGGGAGGCTCGGCGGGAAGTTCGGCGTCGGCCGACGCGCCCGGCACGCTCACGGTCGTCGAAGCCGACTACCGGTCGGCTCCTCATCGGCACCGCCTCCACCCGGTGGAAGGCCACCTCACCGACCCGCGAACGATCGCGCTCATCCGAAACGGCTGGCCGCGAACCAGTCCGTGTTGGTCGTCGCGAACAACATCGCCGACGCCCAGACGCTGTATGAGGAACTGGCCGAGCACGCGCCGGTGAAGGCGTCCGCGAAGGCGGCGCCGGCAGGGGAACCGGCGGGGGAAGAGGCGGGGGAAGAGGACGGCGCGCCCGCCGCCTGGCTGCTGCATTCCCGGTTCCGGCGGGTCGACCGGGCGGCGATCGAAAACGCGGTGTACGGTCGATTCCGCGCCGATGCCCAGCCGGCGGACCAGCGGCCGGGGCTGGTCGTCGCCACGCAGGTCGTGGAGGTCTCCCTGGATGTCGACTTCGAGGTCCTGTTCACCTCGGGTGCTCCCTTGGATGCGCTGGCGCAACGATTCGGCCGGGTGAACCGGACTGGTGCCCGTCCCCCAGCCGACGTTTTCGTATGCCGGCCCGAGATGCGGTCACGCTAGCGCGGGGGCAACGATCTATATGCCGATGGCGTCTACCCGCAGCAGCCGACGGAGGCGGCCTGGGCGGTGCTCGACGCCCATCGAGGTGAGGAGATCAGCGAGGCGGCGCTGGTCACCTGGCTCGACGGCATCTACGACTCGGAATGGGGGCAGGAGTGGGCCGAGGAGGTTCGGGGTTATCGCAGGGAATGGGCCACCACTTTTCTCGCCTGGGACAGCCCGTTCTCGGACCGCTCCTCGCTGGCGGAGACGTTTGACACGCTGTTCGACGGAGTTGAAGGGGTCCTTCTCCAGGACCGGGACGAATACGCCGCCCGGCTGAAGGGCGGGCAGACCCGTGGGCGTGGCCGGCTGCTCGCCGCGGATCTGCTTATCCCGCTGCCGTCGTATGCGCGGGGCCTCGGCCGATGGGATCGCGACCTTGATGTGCTGGTCGTCGACGGCGAGTACAGCGACACGCTCGGGCTGACCGCCATTCGGCCGCAGCGCCGGACGACGATCACCTACCAACTCGGCGAGCTGATCTGATGGAGGCCGAGGACGTGGGTGGCGTCCACATCAAGTACCTGCATCATTGCCGCCGTCAGCTATGGCTGTACTCACGTGGCGTGCGGCCGGAGCATCTCAGCGCCCGGGTGCTGCTGGGGGAAGCGGTCCACGACACCGCCTACGCACGGTTCCAGCCAGTGGATCTCGGCGCGGCGAAGCTCGACCATCTCGACGGCGATCTATGGGTCCACGAGGTCAAGTCGTCGCGGCGTCCCACCGCGGCCGACGAGGCGCAGGCTGTCCATTACTGCCACCGGCTCGTCGCGGTGGGTGTCGAGGCGCGTGGCGCCGTGTTGCACTACCGGCCGACCCGGCGCACGGTGCGGCTGCCGTTCGATGAGAGCCGGCGGGCAGCGGCGCTGGCCGACATCGACGACGTGCTCGCTGTCGTCGCGCAACCCGTTGCACCCGACCGTCTTGATCTTTCTTGCTGTACGGGATGCAGCTTCTTCGACTACTGCTGGACGGACTGATCCTGTGCCCGAAGCCGCCAGAACCTACTGGCTCACGTCTCCCTGCCGGATCCGGCGGAAGGAATCCACCCTCGCGATCGAGCGCGAGGACGGGACGAGAGTGCACGTTCCCGTCACCGATGTGCGGGACATCGTCGCGTGTGCTCCGGTGGACATCAACACTGCCGTACTCACCCTGCTGAACCAGCACGACATCGGCGTGCACCTGCTCAGCTACTACGGTGACTATGCCGGATCCGTCCTACCGGCCGAGGCGCACGTCTCCGGTCAGACGGTTCTCGCCCAGGCCAGGGCGGCCTCCACTCCCGAGGTGGCGATGACCATAGCCGCGGACCTCGTCCGAGCGACGGCGTTCAACGTGCGGCGGGTCGTCGACAGGTCCGCGTTACGCCGCCCGCTGGACAGCCTGGAGGCCGGGGTCGATCTTGCAGGGACGACTGCGCAGCTCATGGCGGCGGAGGGGAACTTCCGTCGAACCGCCTGGTCGATCATCGACACAAAACTGCCTGACTGGCTACGCCTCGACGGGCGCAGCCGCCGCCCGCCCGCGAACGCGGGGAATGCCTTCATCAGCTACGTGAACGGGATCATCTACGCCCGGGCACTGACCGCCATCAGGCTCACCCCGCTGCACAGCGGCATCGCCTTTCTTCACAGCTCGATGGAGCGCCATCGGCACTCCCTCGCCCTGGACCTGGCCGAGGTCTTCAAGCCGTTGTTCGCGGAGCGGCTGCTGCTTCGGTTGGCTGCACGGGAGCAACTCACTCCGGACCATTTCGAGGCGGAGGTGGGCAACGCCAGCCTGTCCGAGGCAGGCCGTCGTTTCGTCGTGCAGACGGTGCGTGACGAGCTGGGGACGACAGTGGCGCACCGCACCCTTGGTTGACCGGTCGCCTATGACGAACTGATGTACCTCGAGGCACTCAAGCTGACGCGGACCTGCCTGGAGGGGCAGCCCTACCAGCCGTTCCGGATCTGGTGGTGACGCGGTGTTCGTGATCGTGGTCTACGACACGGCCGCGGAACGCAACAGCAAGCTGCTTACGATCTGCCGGCAGTACCTGCATCACGTCCAGCGCAGCGTCTTCGAGGGCAACCTCAGCCCAGCGCAACTCCTGCGCTTCCGCCGACGGATCGAGGGGGTTATTGATCACTCCTATGATCACGTCCTGGTCTACACCTTGCCGCCGGGCGCGGATGCCGTCCGCGAGAGCATCGGAGCGGGATGGGCGGCACCCAGCGACATCCTGTGACTCCGCTCATGCCTGTCAGATTGATCAACTGTCACCATTTGTGTCATGATCTCGTTTTGATGATGTCAGACCGGAGGTTCGCTGCAGAACGACCCCCGCCGTACCCCGGCGACACGCCGCTGGACCTGCGTGTTTATACCCGGGCGGTCCTCATGATCCCTACGAGGGATTGCAACAGGTTGATTGTTGCGGGCCTCGGGCCACCAGATGTTGGCAGGGGCCGGCCGTCGCGTGCTACGCGTGGACGAGCAGGCTTACCGGGAAGTCGCGTAGCAGCCGGAGCACGTAGGCGGTGCCGCCGTCGTGTTTGCGGCCGGTGAGCACGTCCGTCCAGCGTCCCTCGGGTAGGGGGATGGTGGTGTCCCGCCAGCCGCCGCCGCGGCGCAGGCCGAGGACGAGGCGGGGCACCACGGTGACGACGGACTCGGACCGGCTGAAGGCGACGACGTTCTCCGCGGCCGAGCCGGAGGCCCACAGCGGCCGGTAGATCGCGTCCGCCCCGAACCATTCGGGATGGTCGCGGCGGGTCCGTAGCGCCCGGGCGACGACGAGCAGCTTCGCCGCGCCGGAGTCGTCGAGGGTCGGCGGGCGACGCGGCGCACCGGTCTCGGCGGTCGACTCCACACCGATCTCGGCGAGCAGCTTGGTGCGATCACCGTAGTTGACCGCCCGCCGGTTGTCCGGATCGACGAGGGAGAGATCCCACAGCTCCTGGCCCTGGTAGACGTCCGCTATCCCGGGCATGGTCAGCTGGAGCAGCTTCTGGGCCAGCGAGTTCTGCCGGCCCAGCTCCACCAGCGTGGCGACATACCGCTCCAGGATGCCGACGAACTCGTCGTCCTCCAGCACCGACTCGATGTAGTTCGTCAGGGCCGCCTCGTAGCCGGGGTCCTGGTCGGTCCAGCTCGTGTGGGTCTTCGCCTCCCGGACGGCCTTGAGCATGTACTGCGTGGCCCGGTCGGCGGGCAGCGGCCAGGCGCCGACCAGGGTCTGCAGCAGGAAGTAGACGGTGACCCGGTCGGGCCAGCCCTGCTCGGTGTCGCGGTGGCGTTCCCCGAGCCGCACGAGCCGGCCGGCCACCTCGGCCCAGCCGCGGGGATCCTCGGACAGCACCGCGAGCCGGGCCCGCACATCCTCCGACCGCTTGGTGTTGTGCGTCGACAGGGTGGTCATCGTCAGTGGCCAGTTTCGCTGGACCGACAGGTTCGCCTCGTGGAACTCGGTGACGGCGCTGCGCGGGTGCCCGGTCGTGAACGCCGGGAAGCGGCCGGGGTTGCCGCCGACCTCGTTCAGCGCCAGCAGCCGGGCATACCGGTAGAAGGCGGTGTCCTCGATACCCTTGGCCATCACCGGCCCGCAGGTCTGCTGGAACCGGACGACGAACTCGGCCGGTCCGCCCAGCGCCAGGTCCTCGATGAGGTCGACCTCGGTCGCCCGGCCCGGCAGGTGGGACCGGGCCTGCTCGCAGGCGCGGACCACATGCCCGCGGGCCTCCAGGCTCGGCGTGCCGTCCGGGCGGAGGTAGGTCCGGTAGACGTCGAAGGCGGCGAGGACCTCGCACATCGCCTCGTGCAGACCGGTTCGGGTGAGGTCGGCCCGGGCCTCCCGGGCCTCCCCGAGCGCGAGGCTCGTCAGCCGGTCCACCTCGGGCTGGAGCACGCCCGCGAGGACGTCGAGCTTGGCGGCCCGCGCCTCGGCCTCGTAGTCGGGGTCCGCGCGGGTGATCTCGCCGTAGAGCACCGCGAGGGGATGACCCGCCATCGGGTCGAGAAACAGCCGGGTCAGCCGGCCGATCCCCTCGTAGCCGGTGGTGCCGTCGCAGGCCCAGGTGTCCGGCAGCGCCTCGTCATCCTCCAGGATCTTCTCGACGACGGTCCACACCCCGCCGGTGGCCTCCGACAGCCGGCGCAGGTAGTCCTCCGGGTCCGCGAGCCCATCCGGATGGTCGATGCGCAGCCCGTCGAAGGTCCCCGCGCGGATCTGTTCGATGAGAAGCCGGTGCGTGGCGGCGAACACGTCCGGGTCCTCCTGGCGCAGCGCCGCCAGGGTCGTGATATCGAAGAACCGCCGGTAGTTCAGCTCGGTCGCGGCGACCCGCCACCAGCACAGCCGGTAGAACTGCGCGTCGAGGGTCGCGGCGACGTCGTCGGGGTCGGCGGTGCCCGCGGCGACGGGCAGCACGTGGTCGTAGTAGACGACGACCCACTCGCCGTCCTCGTCCTGTTCGACGGAGATCTCCCCGGCCGCCAGGCAGTCGGCGAGCCCGGCGCCCAGGATCGGCACCAGCACCCGGCCGGGGTTGTCGGGGGAGGCCCAGTCGATGTCGAACCAGCTGGCGTAGGGGGATTCGGGTCCCTCGCGCAGCACCGACCACCAGGCCGCGTTCGTCGTTTCCGGGGCGATCGCCATGTGGTTGGGGACGACGTCGACGATCAGGCCGAGTCCCGCCTTGCGGCACGCGGCGACGAGCCGGCGCAGCCCGCCGGTCCCCCCCAGCTCGGGATTGATCTGCCCGTGCTCGACGACGTCGTAGCCGTGGGCCGAGCCGGGCGCGGCCTCCAGCACGGGCGAGAGGTACAGGTGGGAGACGCCGAGCGTGGCCAGGTAGGGGACGACGACCGCCGCGTCGGTGAGGGAGAAGTCCAGGTTGAGCTGGAGCCGGTAGGTGGCGGTCGGTACCACCCGGTCGGCGCCGTACCCCCCGCCGGGATGCGCCGGGTCAGCTGACACGGCGCAGCACGACGGTCGAGCGGGCGTCGAGTTCGATGGGATCGCCGGCCTTCACGGCCCTTCCCATGCTCGCGGGATCGAGGGCCGAGTGGAGCAGCGCGGTGTCGCTGAGCCGGGCGTCGACCTCGGCCGTCGACGGGCGGGTGTCGACGACGATCTCCCACGAACTGCCGAAACTGGTCGCCGGCGTCTGGAACCCGACCGGTTCGTGGTGGGCGTTGAAGAACAGCAGGAACGAGTCGTCGATGATGGCCTGGCCCAGCGCGTCGGGGTCCGGTATCCCCTCACCGTTGAGGTAGACGCCGAGTGATCGCGCCGTCCCGGACTCCCAGTCGCTGTCGGACATCTCCGTGCCGTCCGGGCGAAGCCAGGCGATGTCCTTGACGGCGGGGTCGTCGCCGGAGCGCCCGCCGCTGCCGTCCGCGTCCTGGCCGCCCGCCTGTCCGCCGGTGGCCGCCTCGGCCGCGCCGTGCATCGTGTCGCCCTGCCCGCGCAGCGACTTGCCCTGGAAGAACCGGCGGCGGCGGAAGATCGGATGATCATGGCGCAGTCTTGACAGCAGGCCGGTGAACTCGATCAGGTCGGCGTTGCGCTCGGCGTCCGACCAATCCAGCCAGGAGATCGGGTTGTCCTGGCAGTACGCGTTGTTGTTGCCCTGTTGGGTGCGCCCCATCTCGTCTCCGGCGACCAGCATCGGCACCCCCTGGGACAGCAACAGCGTCGTCAGCAGGTTACGGGTCTGCGCGGCGCGCAGGGACAGGACGGTCGGGTCGTCGGTGGGCCCTTCGACTCCGCAGTTCCACGACCGGTTGTCGTCGGAACCGTCCCGGTTGTCCTCGCTGTTGGCCTCGTTGTGTTTTTCGTTGTAGGAAACCAGGTCGTGCAGGGTGAACCCGTCGTGCGCGGTGATGAAGTTGATCGACGCCCACGGCCGGCGCCCGCTGTTCTCGTACAGGTCGCTCGATCCGGTCAGCCGGGAGGCGAACTCGGCGATCCCGTGGTCCTGCCCGCGCCAGAAGTCGCGGACGGTGTCGCGGTACTTACCATTCCACTCGGTCCACAGCGGGGGGAAGTTCCCCACCTGGTAACCGCCCTCGCCGAGGTCCCACGGTTCCGCGATCAGCTTGACCTGGGAGACCACCGGATCCTGCTGGACGAGGTCGAAGAACGATGACAGCCGGTCGACGTCGTAGAACTCCCGGGCCAGGGTCGCCGCGAGATCGAACCGGAACCCGTCGACGTGCATGTCGGTAACCCAGTAACGCAGCGAGTCCATGATCAGTTGTAGCACGTGCGGGTGTCGTACCCGCAGGCTGTTGCCGGTGCCCGTGTAGTCCATGTAGTACTGGGGTCGGTTGTCCACGAGCCGGTAGTAGGCGCTGTTGTCGATGCCGCGGAAGCACAGCATCGGACCCATGTGGTTGCCCTCAGCGGTGTGGTTGTAGACGACGTCGAGGATCACCTCGATCCCGGCCTCGTGCAGGTTCTTGACCATTCCCTTGAACTCCTGCACCTGGCGGCGGTGGCCGCCGGAGGCGGAGTAGCCGCTGTGCGGCGCCAGGAACGCGATGGAGTTGTAGCCCCAGTAGCTGCGCAGCCCGCGGCTGACCAGATGCTCGTCATGGACGAACTGGTGCACCGGCAGCAGCTCGATCGCGGTCACGCCGAGCTTGCGATAATGGTCGATCATCACCGGGTGGGCGACTCCCGCGTAGGTCCCGCGGTACTCCTCCGGCAGGCCGGGATGGTTCTTGGTCAGCCCCTGGACATGCGCCTCGTAGATCACCGACTCGTTGTAGGGCCGGCGTGGCGGGCGGTCCCCGTTCCAGTCGAAGAACGGGCTGATTACCACCGACTTCATCATGTGGGGGCCGGAGTCGGCGTCGTTGACGCTGTCGGGGTCGCCGAAGGTGTAGGGGAACACCGCCTGGTCCCAGGCGACCTCCCCGTCGACCGCCTTCGCGTACGGGTCGAGGAGGAGCTTGGTGGGGTTGCAGCGCAGCCCTCGGGCGGGGTCGTAGGACCCGTGGACCCGATAGCCGTAGCGATGGCCCGGTCCCACGGTGGGAAGGTAGGCGTGCCAGACGAAGGCGTCCCGTTCCCGCAGGTCGATCCGCTCCTCGTTGCCCGCGTCGTCGAACAGGCACAGCTGGACCCGGTCGGCGACCTCGGAGAAGATCGCGAAATTCGTGCCCGATCCATCGTACGTAGCGCCCAGGGGATAGGGGCTGCCGGGCCATACCTGTGACATACGACCGAAGCCTACGGGCCGAACGGTATTCGCGGGCCGAGGTCACTTCATTCCTGGTTTGCGGCGCCTGCGATCTTTGAAGATCCTTTGATCGCCCACTGAACTAGGCAGTCTATCATGGAGTCATGTCCGACGGGACGATCTGGATCGTCATCGCCGGCGCCTTGGTCGTCGGCGAACTGCTGACGCTGGACCTGACGCTGGCGATGTTCGCGCTGGCCGCGCTCATTGGGGCCGGTGTCGCGCTGCTCGGCGTCGATCTGGTCTGGCAGATCGTCGCCTTCGTGGTCGCGGCGGGTGGATTCGGGCTGGGACTGCGCCCGGTGGCGAAGCGTCAGCTGCAACGTACGCCGCCCCTGCTCACGGGTACCGACGCGCTCGTCGGAGAGCGCGCGATGGTGGTGGAGCGGGTCGACGGCGACGGGGGTCGCGTGAAGGTCAAGGGAGAGATCTGGTCGGCCCGGTCCTACCCCACCACCACCGTGCTCGAGGCCGGCAGCGAGGCGCGGGTGCTGCGCATCGATGGTGCCACTGCCATCGTCCACAGTTTCGAGCTCTGACGACCGGGGCCCCGGCGCCCCCGGCGATGCCAGTGGATGTGACAGCGCCGACATCGGGACGGTCGGCCTTTAACCGGCCGGCATCGGGACGGCCGGCATCGAGGGGGCTGAAAGTGAGGGGTACGCCATGGCAGGAGTGATCGCCGCCGCGGTGATCGCGGCGGTCCTACTGATTTTTCTGGTCCGGGCGGTGCGCATCGTGCCGCAGGCGCGCGCGATGGTCATCGAACGGCTGGGCCGGTATCACCGCACGCTGACGCCGGGCCTCGCGATCCTGGTCCCAGTTGTCGACCGGGTCCGTGACCGCATCGACCTCCGGGAGCAGGTGGTCAGCTTCCCGCCGCAGCCGGTGATCACCGAGGACAACCTGGTGGTCGGGATCGACACGGTGATCTACTTCCAGGTCACTGACCCACGGGCGGCGACCTACGAGATCGCGGACGTGATCCGGGCGATCGAGCAGCTGACCGTCACCACGCTGCGCAACGTGATCGGTGGGATGAACCTGGAGGCGACCCTCACCTCGCGGGACCAGATCAACGGGCAGCTGCGCGGCGTGCTCGACGAGGCCACCGGCAGGTGGGGAATCCGGGTTAACCGGGTGGAGCTCAAGGCCATCGATCCGCCGAAGTCCATCCAGGACTCGATGGAGAAGCAGATGCGGGCCGAGCGGGACCGCCGGGCCGCGATCCTGACCGCGGAAGGCGTCAAGCAGAGCGAGATCCTGCGGGCCGAGGGGGAGAAGCAGGCCGCGATCCTGCGGGCCGAGGGGGAGCGGGAGGCGCAGATCCTCACCGCCCAGGGCGAGGCCCAGGCGATCGACACCGTCTTCCGAGCGATCCACGAGGGTAACGCGGACCAGAAACTGCTAGCCTACCAGTACCTGCAGACGTTGCCGCGGATCGCCCAGGGGCAGGCGAGCAAGTTGTGGATCGTGCCCAGCGAGCTGACCACCGCCCTCGGTGGCCTCGGTGGCCTGTTCGGCGGTGCGGACCAGGCGGACAAGACTGTCGGGGCCCGTCCCGCGCCCGCCGAGGGCCCGTCCGCGGGACCTCCGTCGACCGGTTCGTAACCCCGGGTCTCCCGGCCCAGCGGCTCATCGGTCCTGCGCCCGTCGGCCCGTCGGCCCGTCGGCCGCCGGCTGTCGTCGCCTGATCTTTTCGGGTGACCTGTCTCCTTGGGCGACCCGCCTCCTCGGGTGACCTGCCCGATCGGCCCATTCCGAGCCCGTCACCAATGGTTGGTGCGGACAAAACTTCCCGCCATTTAGTGATACTTCAGGAGGAGGTAGGGCTAGTCCGCTGAGCCGGACCATGGGACGATTCACCCAGCCAAACGGGGGCGGGTCGACGGGCGCAGGGGAAGGCGTTCCTCGTCGACGGAGGTCCCGCGTGGTCGCAATGTCCCCGACAGCTCGTGAGCTGTCATCCGGCTCGTCGTCCTTCGCCGTGCCGGGCAAGCTGGCGGTTCTCGCCTGTCCGCCGGCGCTGTGCCCGCACCTGGAGTTCGCCGTGTCCGGCGTTCTGTCGTCGCCACTGTCGTTGACCTGGACGGCGCAGCCCGGTATGCCCGGATTCCTCTTCGCCGGGCTGGAGTGGCGGGCGTCGCCTGGTACCGCGGGGCGGGTGGCTGGCGCGCTGCGCCGGCTCGGGCACGTCACGTTCGAGACCGTCGAGGGACCCTCACCGGGGTGTGACGCCGAGCGGTACTCCTACACCCCCGATCTGGGGCTGCACCGCGCCGCGATCGCCGCGAACGGGGACGTCGTCGTGGGGGAGGCGGCGCTGCGGGCTCTGCTGGAACGGGGGGAGGCCCGGGAGGCGCTCTCCCGGGGCCTGCACCGGCTGCTCGGAACCGCCTGGGACGACGTGCTCGAACCACTGCGCCGGGGCGCCCACGGCGCCCCGATCACCTGGCTGCGCCGGGCCGGGTAGCCGGGTGGGGCAGCCAGGTGACCGGGTACCGGCAGTGCCGACCGGCTGCCGCGGGAGAGCTGCTGGACGTCGGCCGGGCGGGCCGGCGGGGTGGACGAGGCTCCTGGACTGCGGAAGATCAGGGCGGCAGCGTCGTCGGTCAAGATCGGGGGATTCTCCGGGGCGTCTGGGGGCCGAGGGTGTGGTGAAGCCCACATCGGGGTAGCGCGGGTCTGACGGGCACATACCCCGGCGGTCGTGCGTTGTGGGTTGCGCACGACTACGCACAACTTCTCTGGGAGTTACTTCAGTGGCCACCGATTACGACACCCCTCGTACAGCTGACATCGAGGACGCCTCGGAGCAGAGCCTCGAGGCCCTCAAAGCTCGGCGGGCGGACGCGGCGGCTGATCTCGGTGACGACGTTGACCCGTTCGAAACCGAGCTCGGCCTGCCCGGCGCCGACTTGTCTGGCGAGGAACTGAACGTCCGTGTGCTGCCGCGTCAGGCCGACGAGTTCACCTGCACGCAGTGCTACCTGGTGCATCACCGCAGCCAGCTCGTGGACGAGCGACGGATGATCTGCCGGGACTGCGCGGCCTGACCGACCGCGTGGTCTGATCGGCTCTCGATCAGTCTCCACCGCCGATGACAGCTGCCGATGACAGCTCCACGATCAGTTCGGGCTCGACCGCTACCGGCGGTTCGGGCTCGTCTGGCCCGGCCCGGCTCCTCACCCGACCAGAACGCCGGCGTCCCGCATGCGCGCCACGGCTCGCTCCTCGTCGCCCGGACGCAGGTTGACGAACCTGGTGAGGTCGAGTGGCAGCAGCACCTTCAGGCCCCGCAGCCGAGCGTCCAGCGCGCTCTCCTGGACGCAGTGGTCGCCGGCCAGCCCGACGACCACCACCGTCGACACGCCCAACTGCGCCAGCCGTTCACCGAGCACCGTTGTGGCTCGCCTCCCCGATGCCGGGTCACGCACCGAGAAGGCCGAGTAGCCGTCGCTGCCGTCGACCCCCTTGCGGATCACCTCACCCTTGACGATCAGGTCGGGATGGAACTGGGCGCCGGGGGTATCCCCGACGCAGTGCGGCGGCCAGATCCCGCCGCCGGTGACGAAGTGCGGGGTCTCGTGCGGGTGCCAGTCCTGGCTGTAGAAGACCGGGGAGCCGGCGGTCACCGCCGCGGCGATCTCCGCATTGATCCCGGCGATGATCTGCTCACCACCGGCCACGTAGAGGCTGCCGGCCGGATCGGCGAAGTCGTTCTGCACGTCCACGATCAGCAGAGCGGTCCCCGGCCCGTAACGCTGACTCATCGTCGTGTCCCCTCCGTCGCGCTCCGCCCTCGCGTCGCGGTGTACCCACCTCTCCCGGTGTACCAGTCTGTCCCGGTGTACCAGTCTGTTCTGTCCCGGTGTACCCGTCCGTTCGGTATGACCACACTGTCGCATCTCGACACGCCCGCGTCGATATCCCTGATCATGATGGTGCGTCGGCTTAGGTTCGCAGGATGCGTAGCCGAGACTACGGGCCGGACGTCCTGGCTCCCCCCGCCCGTCCGCGCCAGGCGCGTCCGCCGGAGGTCGAGCTCGAGCGTGACCTCGTGGTCGAGGACGTGGCCACCGGGTTCTGCGGGGCCGTGGTGGGCAGCGAGAACGGTGGGGTGACGCTGGAGGACCGTCACGGCATCCGGAGGGTCTTCCCCCTGGAACCCGGCGCCTTCCTGATCGAGGGCGCGCGGGTGACCCTCGTGCGTCCCCGCCGCGGGACCCCGGCCCCCGCGGCGCGCACCGCGTCCGGGTCCGTCGCGGTGCCCCGCCGCCGGGCCAGGGTCGCGCGGGCGAGCCGTATCTACGTGGAGGGTCTGCACGACGCCGCCTTGGTCGAGCGGGTCTGGGGCGACGACCTGCGCATCGAGGGGGTGGTGGTGGAGAGCTTGGACGGGGTCGACGACCTGCCGTCGGTGGTCGCGGGGTTCCGCCCGGGGCCCGGCCGCCGGCTCGGCGTGTTGGTGGACCATCTCGTCCCGGGGTCGAAGGAGAGCCGGATCGCCGCCTCCGTTGCCGGTGACCACGTCCTGGTGACCGGTCATCCCTACATCGACATCTGGCAGGCGGTGAAGCCGGCGTCGGTCGGCATTCCCCGCTGGCCCGAGATTCCCCGCGGCCAGCCCTGGAAGGAAGGGGTCTGTCAGGCCCTCGGTGTGGAGGACCCGGCGCAGATGTGGCGCCGGGTCCTGGCCTCGGTGGACAGCTACACCGACCTTGAGGTGGGCCTGCTCGGCGCGGTGGAACGACTGATCGACTTCGTCGCCGGCTGACGGCCGGGCCCGGGCGGCCCCCCGTACGCGCGCCGCGCAGCCGACCGCGTACGGTCACTTCGGCGGGGACGGGCCCCCTCCGTAGGCGGGAGACACCGAATGCCGGCACGGATCAGACCATCGATCCTGCTTCGGATCGTCGGTGCGGCCGGCGTGACCCTGGTCGTCGTGGCCCTGGTCGCCGGGGTGGCTCTGCATCTCGTGGGGGGCGGGCCCGCGGGGCCGGGCGCACCCGGCCCGGCCCGGCCCGGCGTGGACGGGACCTCACCAACCGCCCTGTCCGGCCGGAAGGTCGTCCTCGACCCCGGGCACAACGGAGGAAACGGCGCCGCCGCGGCGTCGATCAACCGGCGGGTCCCAGCCGGCGGTTTCGACAAGGAATGCGACACCGTCGGCGCCGAGACCGACAGCGGTTACCCGGAGCACGCCTTCACCTTCGACGTCGCGGGGCGGGCGGCGGCCATTCTGCGCTCCCGGGGCGCGAGTGTGATCCTGACGCGCGACAACGACTCCGGGGTGGGCCCGTGCATCGACGAGCGGGCCCGCATCGGCAACCGGGTCTCGGCCGGCGCGGTGGTGTCGATACATGCCGACGGGGGACCGGCGGACGGACGCGGCTTTCATGTCATCGCGCCCGCGCTCAGCCCGGACCGGGCCAACGCACCGATCCTCGCCCCGTCGGCGCGTCTCGCGGCGATGGTGCGATCCGCCTTCGGCCGGGCCACCGGGCAGCCATTGGTGGACTACCTGGGCGAGGATGGTATGACGATCCGCTCCGATCTCGGTGGGCTCAACCTCTCGCGGGTGCCGAAGATCTTCCTGGAGTGCGGCAACATGCGCAACCGCACCGATGCGGCCGAGCTTGCCGACCCGGCCTGGCGGGCCCGGGCGGCGGCGGGCCTCGCGGACGGGATCACGTTGTTCCTGCTGGGGGACGAGGCGTCCTCGCCCGGCCCGGGCTGACCCGGCTTCGTCCGGTGATGGGCGTGACGGCGGCCGGGGCCCCTTGTCGGATTTCCGGGCGCCCAGCGCCCACCGGCCGTCGCACACGCAGAGGGCCACCCGTGACGGATGGCCCTCATAGGAGGGCGAGAATGTGTCTCGCGGTGGGCGATACTGGGATTGAACCAGTGACCTCTACCGTGTCAAGGTAGCGCTCTCCCACTGAGCTAATCGCCCGCGAAAGGATCAGAGGCGGAGGCGGGAATCGAACCCGCGTACAGGGCTTTGCAGGCCCTTGCCTAAACCACTCGGCCACTCCGCCGTGGGAGGCCGCTGGGGACGAACCTCAAGACTCTCTGCTCCCGAGCGGACGACGGGATTCGAACCCGCGACCCTCACCTTGGCAAGGTGATGCTCTACCAACTGAGCCACGTCCGCGCTGCTCCGCCCTTCTCGGCGGTGCAGGTAGCACTCTAGCGGACGATCGGGCCAGACGTCGAACCGTCCGGCGGGCGTCGCTGAGATGTTGCGTTGGGTCAAGGTTCTCCGGATGAACGTCGGTTTTCGCCCACGGCACGTCCATGCGGCCGGCCGGCCGTCGAGGGGCTGGTCCATGCCCTGGGCGGCGGGTCACCTCGGGCGGCGGTAGCGTGATCGGAATGAGCGAGACGAACGTGGCGGCTCGGGAGGCGAGCCCCCTCGGGTGTGTGGAACCGGCACCCCCGTGGGATGTCTCCTCGTTCCTGCTCGCCGGCGGCCGGTTCGCGACTGAGGTCGTGGAGATCAGTGATGACGCCGCGGTGCTGGATCGAGATGGCTTCTGGGCGGTCGTCGTCGACTTCGAGAGGGCCGTCCGTTGCATCCGGTTCGCCGACGTGCGGCCGGCGCCTCCCGGTGGTGCCGCGGCGCTGCGGCGTGGCCCCTGGCTCGGACCGCCGCGAGCCGCATGGACGACAACCATGAACCGGGCGGCCTACCTCGACGGGGTTGTGGCGATCCGTGAGCGCATTGCGGCGGGGGAGGTCTACCAGGTCAATCTCTGCCGATTGCTGTCGGCACCCCTGCCTGCGCCCGCGGCGGAACGCGCGGGGGGTCCCGGTGCCTGTGCTGCCGGTGTCGATCTCGGTGCCCTGGCGGCTGTCGTAGCCGCCGGCAATCCCGCGCCGTACGCGGTCGTCCTGGATGTGCCGGAGGCCGGGGTGCGCATCGTCGGCGCCTCTCCGGAGCTGTTCCTCTCCCGCCAGGGCGACGTCGTGAGTTCCAGGCCCATCAAGGGAACCGGTCGGACGGCGGCGGATCTGCGGGAGAAGGACGTCGCCGAGAACATCATGATTGTCGATCTTGTTCGCAACGATCTTGGGCGGGTCGCCCGCCCGGGAAGTGTGACGGTGCCTTCGCTCTGCGCAGTGGAGGAGCACCCCGGTCTCGTGCACCTCGTCTCGACCGTCCGGGCCCGGCTGCGGCCGGGGGTGGGCTGGCAGGACCTCCTGGCGGCGGCCTGCCCGCCCGGTTCCGTCTCCGGCGCCCCGAAGTCGAGCGCGCTGCGGATCATCCGAGAACTGGAACCGGCCTCTCGGGGCTACTACTGCGGAGGGATCGGCTGGGTGGATGCCGACCGGAACGTGGGTTGGCTGTCTGTTGGCATTCGTACGTTCTGGATCGAGGACGACCGGATCTGGTTCGGTACCGGCGCTGGTATCACGTGGGGGAGCGATCCGGACTCGGAGTGGCGTGAGACCGAGCTGAAGGCCGACCGGCTGGTGGGGCTGGCGAGCCGATCGGACGATAGGCCGGGCACCGGCGGTGGGCCGAGGACAAAAGAACCCGCCTGGCGGCGCTAGCCTGGCCAGGCGGGCGGGTGCTCTGTGTGTGGCTGGGTGGAAGCTGCCTCGGATGCAGGTGGGGAAGGGTCTCCCCCGGTCGCAAAATGCCCACACCGGCTTGCCGGGATCGGGCAGCGGTCCCGACCCCGGTGAGATCATCGCTCGGGGCCACCCCAGATGAGGAGGGCGAGTTCGGCATCAAGATCGATGATGTCGCTCTCTCCGCCGAGGGGGACGGCTGAATACGTCCGCCGCAGGAAGGCCAGCACCTCGGACCGCGGCATCTCGAACAGTGCATGCCCGGACGGGCTGGACAGGGACAGGCAGACGATCCGTCCCCCGGACTGGGCGGCAGGCCACACCTGCACGTCGCCATCCCCGGCGGGTCGGCGCACACCGTCGCTGAGGAGCTGGCGCGCGAACGTCCACTCCACGACCTCGTCCGCACCGGTGCGGAAGCCGATGCTGATCGCGTACGGATCGGCAGGCTCGTACCGGACGGTGGCGGCGACCGGCACGGGCGCTGCCCCGGGGACGACAAGGCGGAGGGCGAGTTCTGCGGTGATTGAATCGTGACGAATAGTCATCGGGCGGCCTCTCATGGTGCGATGGTGCGGGCGAGCACCCGTGTAACGGGATAGTTCCCTCTCCGAGTCCCGTTGGAAACAAGATTATGCCAAGACAACATCCGTTACGGTAGTTCGGGCGAGTTGCCTGGCCCGGAAGGGTGAACCTGCCTCGAGTGATCATGGTTCGGCCGGCTGTCGGACGGATCTTCTACTTGAATCCTATAGATGATTACCGTCCGTAGTGTCCGAACGTCCCTCGAGCGTCAGGCCATCCCGCCAAGGCCGTTCCCCCTCAAGTCTTCCCCGTCGGGACCCTTCTCAACCACGGCCAGTCGCGGCGAACCTGACCCAGTCCGGCCACCGGGCAGGACGGCGGACATCGCCCCATCCGTCCGTCGACCCCCCGCCGTCGGCCCCCTTCGCCGGCCCGTATCCTCGGCGTGTACGGTGGTCCCACCGGCAAGGGCGTATAGCTCAGTGGTAGAGCGCTGCCTTCACACGGCAGAGGTCCGTGGTTCGAAACCACGTACGCCCACGCGATTGGGCTTGCCATGCTCCGCTCCCGGGTCGGGAGCTTGCTGTGCTCCCGCGGGACATCTGCCCCGTGGATGATCTTCGTGCCCCCCGCGATGCGGCGTTTTTCCTGGTCAGGGCGGGTCCGTCGGTGCCTGGGAGGGGCTACCCCAAACGGGTGGTGCGGCTTGGCGGTGTCCTCTCCCGCCGGTGGGACTCGGCGCGTTTCCCCCGGTAGGAGGCCGTCCCGGTCCCGCCCGAGACCTGCCCGGGGCTGCCCCCGACCTCCGCGGCGTGCTGCGCCTCGAAGGGTGGTCGGAGCTGTCCACTGCCGGTGGGGCGCCTGTCCCGGGGAGCGGTGCGAAATCTCCCCGATTGGCCGGTTTCTGGGTGTCTGGGCCGCGACGTCGTGGGCTGGCGACGAATCAACATCTACCCCCACTTTGGTGGGGACACCACCGATGGAGGCGGATCCCGGAGGGGGTCCCGGCCGGTGCTCCAGCCCGGGAGACAGCCCGGCAGACAGTGTGGGCGACGAGCACGTCGATACCTCGACCCGGGGTCGGCTCCGAGCCTCGTTCTTTACGGAAAGTGACGTCCGAGCCCGCGTCGCCGGGCCCCCGGGCGCATCGCGCGAGCCGCCGCCGCGATGCATCGCGGTCCTTGGGAGCGGGCCTGTCCACCTTTCGGGCGCATGCTGTTGATTCGTGGTGCCCGTGGAGCTCCGCGTGCTGGAGATGGTCGACGCCGTGCGTCGCCGTGGAACGATTCCGGTGGCCGTTGGTATACCGGTTGGTCCATGGTGGATCGGCATCGTTGTGCGTCCCGCCCCTTTCCGCAGGTCACTGGTTTGCGAGTGGGGTCCACGCCAGGTCCGATTGGCGTTTTCCCCATGAAGGTGCCGCCGACGCTGTACAGATCGGCTTAGG
>NZ_CDWTMG010000017.1:0-21037 GCF_977945845.1 Frankia sp. CcMO1 | reverse complement strand
GTTACTTCATTACGTCCCCTTAACGTCCGCTAAGATGGCCGGGCAGGGCGTAACGGGCTCGGGTTGTCGCAAGGTTGTCGCGATGGCTTCTCGCGGGGTTGCGCCGGGAGGGCTCCTCCCGGTCGCGGACCCTTCGTGTGCATCATCCTCGCGTCAGATCCAGGGCGCCGTGGTTCGAAACCGATTACGTCACTTGGGGGACGTAATGAAGTAACAAATACGCGATCGAGAGCATCATCGCAGGTCACAGGCCTGTGGAGGGTTCGAAACGCGCAAGTTATTTCATTTCGACTCCTTGAGGGGGACTGGCGGCGACCCCCCACGCCGTCAGTCTCCCTCTTCATGCGCCGGACCGCACCCGCACGCGAGCCTCCTCGCGTACCGCGGGCGTCTCTCGTCGCTCAGATCCTGATAAATTGACGAGACGATATTGCTCCCCCCTGGGGAGCTCGTCCCGGGGAGGCGGCGCCCTTGCTGATGGCCGAGCAGGTTCCGGTGCCCATGGCCCGCTCGATGGGCGCTGCCTGCGTGTTCACTCGGCTCAGCCGGGGCGGCGTCGTGGCGGCCGCCCAGTGACGGCCGAGGTCTCACCCGAGGGGGTTCCCCTGGAGGAGCAGGCCGGGGTCGGCGGTCCGGATGCTTTCCAGCGGCTCTACACCCCGCACCGCATGGCCTATATCAGGGGCGAGGGCCGCTCCCGTGACGATGAATGCCCATTCTGTTCCATTGTCGGGATGTCCGACGAGGACGGCCTCGTGGTTGCTCGGGGTAAAAGCGTCTACGCGGTCCTCAATCTGTACCCCTATAATGCCGGTCACCTTCTCGTTGTGCCCTATCGCCACATCGCGGACTACGCCGACATGGACCCCGAAGAGATCGTCGAGATGGCATTCTTCGTTCAGCACGCGCTCCGTGCGCTGCGGGCCGCCAGCGGGGCCCACGGTTTCAACACCGGCATGAACCTGGGGGATGTCGCCGGCGCCGGGATCGCCTCGCACGTGCATCAGCACGTGGTGCCGCGGTGGGGCGGTGACACGAACTTCATGCCCGTGGTGGGCGCGACCAGGGTGCTCCCCGCCCTGCTCGGGCAGACCAGGGAGATGCTCGCCCAGGCCTGGGCGCAGACCGCGCCCGACGAGTAGGGCGGGTAGCGCCGGGCCCGGTGGAGGCCGCAGCCGGGTCGGGGCGCTCCCGTCGGGGTTGCCCGCCGCACCGGGTCCCGCCCGGCGCCGGGCCCGATGCGGCGGGTGTGCGGTCACGGATGTCTCCCACCGGCAATCCTCCCTGAGCCGGGCCGAGGGTTGCCGGTCGTCCGTCTTTCCCGCTTTATGTCGGATTCCTGCTTTATGCCGATTTTTTCGCTTCCGCCGACAGGGCATCCCCAAGCTGTGGTGGCATCGGCTCGTAGCCGCGATGGTCCCGCGTGAAGCTACCCGTGCCGTGGCTCAAGGACCGTAGTTCAATCGCATATCGGATCATTTCGCTCGCAGGGACCTCTGCGTGAACGACCGTCCGGGGGGTGGCCCCGGGCCCGCCCGGGACGGGTTCCATCCCGACGACCCGTCCTCGGCGAGTGGATAGGTCGCCCATCACGGCCCCGACGTACTCGTCGGGTACCAGGACGCCAACGGCCAGGATCGGCTCAAGCACGACGACGCCGGCGGCCCGGGCCGCGTCCTTGAGCGCCAGTGCGCCGGCGATCTGAAAGGCCATGTCCGAGGAGTCGACGCTGTGCGCCTTGCCGTCGACGAGGCGGACCCGTAGATCAACCATGGGATGGCCGGTGCGGACGCCCTGCGCCATCTGCGCCCGGACGCCCTTCTCCACCGAGGGGATGAAGGCCCGGGGAACCGCGCCGCCGACCACCTCATCGACGAACTCGAAGCCCCCACCCGCCGGGAGCGGTTCGACCTCGATCTGGCAGACCGCGAACTGGCCGTGCCCACCGGACTGCTTGACCTGACGGCCGAGTCCGCGCGCCGGGGCACGCAGCGTCTCCCGGAGCGGGATCCGGGGCGCGGTCCGGTCCACCGCGGCGCCGTAGCGCTGGGCGAGCCGTTCCAGGACCGCGTCGCTGTGGGCCTCGCCCATGCACCACAGGACGAGTTGGGCGGTCTCGGGGTCCTGCTCGATCCGTAGTGTCGGGTCCTCCACGGCCAGCCGGCCGAGTGCGGTCGACAGCCTGTCCTCGTCCGCGCGGCTGCGGGCCCTGATCGCGATAGGGAGCTGCGGTTCGGGCATCGACCATGCGGGCAGGTAGCGCGGGTCGTCGCGATCGGAGAGGGTGTCGCCGGTCTCGGCGGTGCTGAGCTTCGTCACCACGCAGATGCCGCCGGCCGGGCACTCGCCCACCGTGTGCAGAACCGAGCCGTACGGCCGGGAGAGCGCCCCGACCTGCTCGTCGTCGTCGTGGTCGGCGTGCCCGGCCGCGGCTCTGCCGTGCCCGCTGACGTGCACCGCATCGTCGGGATGCAGCGTGCCGGAGAACACCCGGACCACTGACATCCGGCCCACGTAAGGATCCGTGGTCGTCTTCACGACCTCGGCCACGAGCGGCCCGGCCGGATCACCGTGGCTCTGGTCGCAGGGGGAGCCGTCAGGGCGGCTCACCGGCGGCAGGGGATGCTCCCGCGGTGAAGGGAACCCCTGCACGAACAGGTCCAGCAACTCGACGGAGCCGAAACCGCCGGCCCGCCCGCTGCCCCGATCGCCCCCTGCCGCGGCGCCCGGGCCCGAGGTCGAACCCGGAAGCAGACCGGCCGGCAACACCGGGAAGAACGTCCCGCGGGCGACCGCGGTCTCCAGATCGCCGAGCAGGAGCTTGGTGTCGGGCTCATCACCGGACAGGTACCGGTCGAGGAGGGTCTCGTCCTCACTCTCAGCGATGATCCCCTCGACCAGGGCGGCGCGGGCGGAGGCGTACCGGCCGGTGAGGCCGGCCGGGGTCGCGAGTTCCTGGCGGCCGCTGCCCGGGTACTCCAGCACTCGCCCGGACAGCAGATCCACCAGCCGCATCGAGGCGCCGGCCTCCCGCTCGGGCAGGTAGGCCGGCAGCACGCCGGCCCCGAAGGCCCGTTGGCAGCCCTGGACGGCCGCCGCGAAATCGGCCCGGGGATGGTCGAGATGGGTGAGCACGATCGCGCGGGGCATGCCGACCCCGGCGCACTCCGCCCACACCATGCTGGTCGCGCCATCCACCCCGTCGACCGCGCTGACGACGAACAGAGCGGCGTCGGCGGCCCGCAGGCCCGCCCGCAGCTCGCCCACGAAGTCGGGATAGCCCGGGGTGTCCAGAAGATTGATCGTGAGCCCGTGGTGACTGACCGAACACAGGGTGAGGCTGACCGACCGTGCCGGGCGACGCTCGGGATCGGCATGGCCGACGTAGCTGGTCTGGGCGGTCTGACGGTCGCCGTTCTGGCGGCCCGGCGGCCCGGCGGTGGCGAGCAGACGGTCCACCAGAGCCGTCTTGCCCGCGCCGGTGTGGCCTACCAGGACGACGTTGCGCACATCGCACGAGGCTGATGACATCCTCGCCTCCTTGACTGGGAGGTAACGGCCTGTTCGGTAACGGCAGCGTCCTCCCCTGTTACCTGGGACACAAGCCCGAGGGCGGCCGTGGTCGGGAATGCGCGGATCGTGGCGGCTGTACTGTGAAGACCGCCCGAAGCCGGGCGCACGTGGGACGACCACGCGGACGACCACGCGGGACGACGGGACGGACATGCTCGCTAGCAAGGCACGACCGCAGATCCAGAAGTTGCTCGACCCGGTGAGCCAGTGGGCCGCCCGGTCGTCGGTGTCACCGGACGCCGTGACGATCATCGGCATGGTCGGGGTCGCGGGCGGGGCTCTGGGGTTCTTCACCCGCGGGGTGTTCTTCCTCGGCACCGTAGTGATCACGCTGTTCGTCTTCTCGGACCTGATCGACGGGGTCATCGCCCGCGCCCGCGGCATCTCCTCCAAGTGGGGGGCCTTTCTCGACTCCACGTCCGACCGGGTCGGCGACGGCGCGATCTTCGGATCGCTCGTCCTCTGGTACGCCGGCGACGGCGATTCCCTGCCGTTGGCGGGTGCGGCCCTGATCTGCCTGGTCGCCGGTTTGATCACCTCGTACGTCAAGGCCCGCGCCGAGGGACTCGGCTTCACCTGTGACGTGGGGTTCGCCGAACGGGGCGAGCGGTTGCTGATCCTGCTGGTCGCCGCCGGGCTGTACGGCCTCGGGGTGCCCTACCTCCTGCCCGCGGCGCTGTGGTTCCTTGTCGGTGCCACCATGTTGACGGTCGTCCAGCGGGTCGTCCACGTCTACCGGCAGTGGTACCGCGCGGGAGACCCGCCCTCCCCGCCGACGTCAAGGGCGGCCCCGGCCACTGCGTCCCGGACCACGGCCGCGTCCCGGGCCGCGGCCGCCTTCGGCCCCCGCCGCAACGGCCGCTGAGCGGTCATCGAGACGATCCGACGAAGGGCCGAGCGTTGACGGCGGGCGGGCGGGCGACGGCGGCCGGGCGGTTCACCGACCTCGCCTACACGCTGGGCTGGCGCGGCGTCCGGCTGCTCCCGCACCCCGTGGCCGCCGCGGCGTTCCGGTTCGGCGTCGACCTGGCCTACCGCCGCGACGGGCGGGGGGTGCGCCGGCTGCGGTCGAACCTCGCCCGAGTGGCGCCGCTGGGAACCGATCTGGACCGGTTGACCCGGGCGGCGATGCGCTCCTACGCGCGGTACTGGCTGGAGGTGTTCCGCCTCCGGGAGATCGGTCTGGACCGCGTCGTCGGCCGGCTGCGGCTGCTGGACCAGTATCGGTTGTGGGATGCGCACGCCCGCGGGAAGGGGACCATCGTGGCGCTGCCGCACATGGGTAACTGGGAGCAGGCGGGCGCCTGGCTGGTGGCGAATGGCGTGCCGTTCACGACCGTCGCCGAACGCCTGCGGCCGGAGGCGCTCTTCGAGCGGTTCCTGGCCTTCCGCTCGGAGCTCGGCATGGAGGTCGTCCCGCTGACCGGCGGGCAGGCTCCCCCGTTCGACTTGCTCACCGAGCGCCTGCTGGCCGGGGGGATGCTCTGCCTGCTCGCGGACCGGGATCTCTCTCGCGGCGGGATCCCGGTGAGGTTCTTCGGCGCCACGGCCACCATGCCCGGCGGGCCCGCGGCGCTCGCGCTGCGCACCGGGGCGACGCTGCTGCCCGCCACGCTCTGGTTCGATCATGACGGGTGGAGCGGGCGGATCCATCCCGCCGTCGAGCCGAGCGACATCCCGACGATGACGCAGGGACTTGCGGACGCCTTCGCCGCCGGCATCGCCGCGCACCCCGCGGACTGGCACATGCTCCAGCGGATCTGGCGCGACGACGGATGACGCCGCCGTGAAGATCGGTCTGGCCTGCCCCTACGCCTGGGACGTACCGGGCGGGGTCCAGGTGCACGTGCGTGACCTCGCCGAGACCCTGATCGCCGCCGGTCACCAGGTATCCGTCATCACCCCGGTGGACGACGAACGGACCCTGCCGCCCTACGCGGTGGACGCGGGCCGGGCGTTACCGTTGCCCTACAACGGCTCCGTCGCCCGGCTTCTGATGGGCCCGGTCTCGGCCGCCCGGGTCCGCCGTTGGCTGCGTGAGCACGACTTCGATGTCCTGCACGCCCATGAACCGACCGCGCCCAGCGTCAGCCTCCTGGCCTGCATGCTGGCCGACGGGCCGATCGTCGCCACCTTCCACACCGCCAACCCCCGGTCGCGGTTCCTCACCGCGGCCCACGGCGCGCTGCAGCCGTCGTTCGAGAAGCTGCGGGCCCGGATCGCGGTCTCCGAGGCGGCCCGGCGCACCCTCGTCGAGCATCTGGGCGCCGACGCCGTCCTGATCCCGAACGGGGTGGCGGTGCAGAACTTCGCCGGCGCCCGGCCCCTGCCCGGCTACGACGACGGGCGGCCCACCGTCGTGTTCCTCGGGCGCATCGACGAGCCGCGCAAGGGCCTTGACGTGCTGCTAGCCGCCCTGCCGGCGCTCGCCGCCGAGATTGACGGTGTCCGACTGCTGGTGGCGGGGCCCGGTGACGGGGCGGCGGTGCGGGCCCGGCTGGAGCCCGCCCTGCGCTCGCGGGTCGGCCTCGTCGGCATGGTCTCCGACGCCGACAAGCCCCGGGTCTTCGCCTCCGGGCAGGTCTACTGCGCCCCGAATACCGGTCAGGAGAGCTTCGGGATCGTGCTGCTCGAGGCGATGGCGACCGGGACCCCGGTGGTGGCCAGCGACATCGACGCCTTCCGCCGGGTCCTCGATGACGGGCGCGCCGGCAGGCTGTTCGACGTCGGCGATCCCGCGCGGCTGGCCGCGACCCTGGCCCAGGTGCTACGTGATCCCGCCGGCGCCGCGCGGCTGGCGGAACGCGGTCGCGCCGTCGTCGCCGCCTACGACTGGCGGGTCATCGCCGAGCGGATCGTCGGGGTGTACCAGATGGTCTCCGGGGACATGCGGGTGTCGGTCGCGACGGCGATGCAGCCGCCGGTCCGGGGCGACGCGAGGAATGGGGACTGACCTGCCCGGTAACTGACCTGCCCCGGTAACTGACCTGTCCCGGTACCAGAGCCACGTCACATTCGGCCGTTGGTTACGCTGCGCGGGATGACCGTCGTCGTGGTGGTGGTCGCCCTGGTGGTGGCGATCGCGACCTATCTGACCTGGCTGGCCACTCGGCTCGACCGACTCGCGGCCCGGGTCGCGGACGCCCGCGGCGGGCTGGTGGCGCACCTGCTCGCCCGCGCCGACGCCGCGCGCGAGCTGGCCCTGCGGTGTGAGCTGGCCGAGCTGGGTGAGAGCGTGGCCCGGGCCCGAACGGCCTATCCAGGCCTGCTCGCCGGGGGGGCGTTGGACGCCGCGGTCGAGCAGAGCGAAAATGCCCTGAGCCGGGCGTTACGGTCCGCCGAGGTCGCCGCGGCCGGCCAGCACCACCCCGCCGAGCTGCATGCGGTCGACTCCTGCGCGGCCCGGGTCGCGCTCGCCCGGCAGTTCCACAACGACGCGGTCCGCGACCTGCGGGCACTCGCCGGCCGGCGCGTGGTGCGGATGGCGCACCTGGCCGGCCGCCGGTCGCCCCCCGGCTACTTCGAGATCGATGACGCCCTGCCGATCCGCGGCGAGGGCGTCCCTCGCGGCGACCTGCCGGGGCTGGCCTCCTGACGGCTCGGCCGGTCGCGAGATCGCCGTACCATGGAAAACCGACCCACCCGCACGGGAACCATCCGGCGGGGTAGCCGGCATGCAGGTGCCAGACATGCCGGTACCCCGCGGCCCTGGCGACCCGACCCAGCGAAAAGAGACGGCACATCATGCCCGAGGGCCAGACTGCCCCCGCCGCCGGCCCGGCGATCGACTCCGCCCGGCAGGCCGGTACCGCCCGCGTCAAGCGCGGCATGGCGGAGATGCTCAAGGGCGGCGTGATCATGGATGTGGTCACCGCCGAGCAGGCCCGCATCGCCGAGGACGCCGGCGCTGTCGCGGTGATGGCGCTGGAGCGGGTTCCCGCCGACATCCGGGCGCAGGGTGGGGTGGCGCGGATGAGTGACCCCGACATGATCTTGGAGATCATCGAGGCGGTCTCCATCCCGGTCATGGCCAAGGCCCGGATCGGGCATTTCGTCGAGGCACAGGTGCTGCAGGCGCTCGGGGTGGACTACGTCGACGAGTCCGAGGTCCTCACGCCCGCCGACCCGCACCACCACATCGACAAGTGGCGCTTCACGGTGCCGTTCGTCTGCGGGGCCACCAACCTGGGGGAGGCACTGCGCCGGGTCGCCGAGGGCGCGGCGATGATCCGCTCCAAGGGTGAGGCGGGCACCGGCGAGGTGTCCAACGCCGTGGTGCACATGCGTACCATCCGGGCGGAGATCGCCCGGCTGTCGGGACTGCCCGCCGAGGAGCTCTACACGGCGGCCAAGGAGCTGCGCGCCCCGGTCGAGCTGGTCGCCGAGGTGGCCCGGCTCGGCCGGCTGCCCGTCGTGCTGTTCACCGCCGGCGGTATCGCCACTCCGGCGGACGCGGCGCTGATGATGCAGCTCGGCGCGGACGGGGTGTTCGTCGGGTCCGGGATTTTCAAGTCCGGGGACCCGGCGCGCCGCGCCCGGGCCATCGTCGAGGCGACCACCATGTTCAAGGACCCCGACGTTCTGGTGAAGGTCTCCCGGGGCCTCGGCGAGGCGATGGTGGGCATCAACGTCACCGAGCTTCCCCCGGAAGCCCGCTACGCCGACCGCGGCTGGTGAGTGGCCCGCGGATCGGCATCCTCGCGTTGCAGGGGGATGTGCGCGAGCATGCCCGGGCGCTCACCGAGGCCGGCGCGCGGCCGGTGGCGGTGCGCCACGCGGTGGAGCTTGCCGAGGTCGACGGGCTCGTCCTGCCCGGGGGTGAATCCACCACGATCGGCCGGTTGCTGCGCGTGTTCGAGCTGTTGGAGCCGTTGCGGGCGGCGGTGGCCGCGGGGTTGCCCGTGTTCGGTTCGTGTGCTGGCATGATCCTGCTCGCGCGGGACGTCGTGGGCGGCCGGCCGGATCAACCACTGATCGGCGGACTGGACATCGTCGTCCGGCGTAACGCCTTCGGCCGGCAGGTGGACTCGTTCGAGGCACACCTCGAGGTCGTCGGGGTGGCGGGGCCACCTGTGCACGCGGTCTTCATCCGGGCACCATGGGTAGAAAAGGCAGGAGACGCGGTCGAGGTCCTGGCCCGTGTCGCCGAGGCGCCGGTGGCGGTCCGCCAGGGGCCGCTGCTGGCCACCGCGTTCCATCCGGAGCTGACCGGTGATGCCCGGGCGCACCGGCTATTCGTCGACAGCGTCCGATCGTCCGGGTCCGGTCGATGATCGGGCGCAAGAGAGGCAGGTCATGAGCGGCCACTCCAAGTGGGCGACCACCAAGCACAAGAAGGCGGTCATCGATGCCCGCCGGGGCAAGCTGTTCGCCAAACTGATCAAGACGGTCGAGGTGGCGGCCAAGACGGGCGGCGGAGACCCCGCGGGCAATCCGACCCTCGCCGACGCCATCGCCAAGGCGAAGTCGCAGTCCGTGCCGAACGACAACATCGAACGGGCCGTCAAGCGGGGTTCCGGCGAGCTCGCCGGTGGGGTGAACTACGAGGACATCACCTATGAGGCGTACGGCCCGGGCGGGGTGGCGATCCTCGTGGAGTGCCTGACCGACAACCGTAACCGGGCGGCGTCGGATGTCCGGGTGGCGATCACCCGTAACGGCGGCACGGTGGCCGACCCGGGGTCGGTGTCGTACCTGTTCAACCGCAAGGGTGTCGTGCTTATCGAGAAGACCGCCGGCCTCACCGAGGACGACGTACTGCTCGCCGTGCTCGACGCCGGCGCGGAGGAGGTCAACGACGTCGGGGAGGCCTTCGAGGTGGTCTCCGAGGCGACCGATCTGCACGCCGTGCGGGTGGCCGCCACCGGCGCCGGCCTGGCGGTCACCTCCGCGGACATCTCCTGGCTGCCGAGCGTGAGCGTGCCGCTGGAGGCCGAACCCGCCGCCAAGGTCCTCAAGCTCATCGAGGCGGTTGAGGATCTCGATGACGTCCAGAACGTCTGGTTCAATGCCGACATCTCCGACGACGTGATGGAGCTAGTCGGCAGCTGATCGTCTTCTCAGGCGATCTGTTGGGCGTGTCGTGGATGTCCGGTTGCGTCGCCGCCCCTAGATTCGAACGAATGTTCTTGTGAACGTGCGGTCGGGAGGGTGGATGCGGGTGCTGGGGGTCGATCCCGGGCTGACCCGGTGTGGCCTGGGGGTCGTCGACGGTGGCCTCGGTGTCCGGGCCCGCCTGGTCGAGGTGGGGGTGGTGCGCACCCCCGCCACCGCCGAGGTCGCCGAACGGTTGTGCGCTGTGTCCGACGGCATCGACGCCTGGCTCGATCGCACCCGTCCGGAGGCGGTCGCGGTTGAGAAGGTCTTCAGCCAGGCGAACATGCGTACCGTGATGGGTACCGCGCAGGCCGGGGCGGTCGCCATCATGCTGGCCGCCCGGCGGGGCCTGCCGGTGGGTCTCTACACGCCCAGTGAGGTGAAGGCCGCGGTGACCGGCAGCGGCCGGGCGGACAAGGCGCAGGTCAGTTTTATGATCACCAGGTTGCTCGGGCTGACCGAGGCGCCACGCCCGGCCGATGCGGCGGACGCCCTCGCGTTGGCGCTCTGCCACCTGTGGCGCGGGCCGGCGCTGGCCCGGTTCCGTTCCGCCGCGCCGGGCGGATCCACCTGATGATCGCGTCGTTGGCCGGCACGGTCACCGCGCTGACCCCGCTGTCCGCCGTCATCGAGGTCGGCGGGGTGGGCCTGCTCGTCCACTGCTCGCCGTCGACGCTGTCGCGGCTGCGGGTGGGGGAGTCCGCCTCCCTCGCCACCACCCTGATCGTGCGCGAGACCGAGCTGACCCTCTACGGCTTCGCCGACGCCGATGCGCGCGACGTTTTCGAGATCCTGCAGAGCGCGGCCGGGGTCGGGCCCAAGCTCGCCCAGGCCGTGCTCGGAGTGCACGATCCCGACACGGTGCGCCGCGCCGTTGCCGAGGAGGATCTCGCGGTGCTGACGAAGGTCCCCGGTATCGGGCGCAAGGGTGCGCAGCGCATCGTCCTGGACCTGCGGGACCGGCTCGGTCCGCCGAGTGGTGGTGCGCCGCTGCCCGGCCCGCGCCCGACGCCGGGACCGGAACCGGTGCCGGCCGATGCCGTCGGGGTCGCGGCGACCGTGCGGGAGGCGCTGGTGGGCCTGGGCTACTCGGGTCGTGAGGCCGACGACGCCGTGTCGCGGGCGCTCGTGGTCCTGGCCGCGCCCGCCGGCGAGGGCGCCGCTGCGGGTGGCGAGCGTGCCGTCCCGGGCGAGGGAGACGTCCCGGGCAAGGAAGGTGCCCCGGGTTTCCGGGCCGGGGCCGGCGCGGGAACCGGCGGCGCCCCGCCCGACGCCGCGGCACTGCTGCGCGCGAGCCTCGCCGTGTTACGCAGGTGAGGGCCGTTATGACGCCGCTAGGCGGCGCGCGGCCGCGTCGGGCGCTGGTCAGCCGGGGCGAGGGTAGTCGGGGCGGCGGTCAGCCGGAGCGGGGGTACGCCGGGGGGCGGGGGTACGCGGAGGTGGGACATGAGTGACGACGGCCTGGTGTCCGCCGCGGCGAGTCCCGAGGAGTGCGCCTTCGAGGCCGGGTTGCGTCCGCGCACCCTGGCCGAGTTCGTCGGCCAGCGTAAGGTGCGCGAGCAGCTTACGATCATGCTCGAGGGGGCACGGGCGCGCGGTCGCCCGCCGGACCACGTCCTGCTGTCGGGCCCGCCCGGTCTGGGTAAGACCAGCCTTGCGATGATCATGGCGCAGGAGCTCGAGGCTCCGCTGCGGATGACTAGTGGGCCGGCGATCGAACGCGCCGGGGACCTCGTCGCGATCCTCACCGCACTCTCCCCGGGAGAGGTCCTGTTCCTCGACGAGATCCACCGGATCGCCCGGCCAGCCGAGGAACTGCTCTACGCCGCGATGGAGGACTTCCGGGTTGACGTCATCCTGGGCAAGGGCCCGGGCGCGACCGCGATCCCCCTCGACGTGTCGCCATTCACGCTGGTCGGGGCCACGACTCGGTCGGGCCTGCTGACCGGCCCGCTGCGGGACCGGTTCGGGTTCACCGCCCATCTGGACTTCTACGACGCCGACGAGCTCGCCCGGGTGCTGACTCGCTCGGCCGGCCTGCTGGGGGTCACCCTCACCGCCGAGGGAGCCGCCGAGGTCGCTGGCCGGTCGCGTGGTACGCCCCGCATCGCCAACCGGTTGCTGCGCCGGGTGCGCGACTACGCGGAGGTGCGGGCCGACGGCGTGGTCACCCGCGAGATCGCCCAGGCGGCGCTGCGGATCTACGACGTCGACGGGCTCGGACTGGACCGCCTCGACCGGGCCGTGTTGGAGGCGCTGGTCACCCGGTTCGGCGGCGGTCCGGTCGGGCTCACCACGCTCGCCGTGTCGGTCGGGGAGGAACCGGAGACGGTGGAGGACGTGGCCGAGCCGTTCCTGCTGCGTGCCGGCCTGCTGATCCGTACCGCCCGGGGCCGGACGGCCACCCCCGCCGCCTTCGAGCACCTCGGTCTGGACCCCGTCACCGATCCGCTCGGCCGTACCCAGGTCTCGCTGTTTACCGAGGGAGAATGACTGTGAGAGGGCCGGTCGGCCGGGGAGCGGCCACTGAAGGTGATTGGTTCGTCCTGGGTGAGCCGTCCCCGTAACAGCGGCCATTCCGGCCGGAGGAGGTCCTGCGCGCCGGGCACAACCGCCCTGCCCACCACGGGCATCCGATCGATACGTACGATCGCCGCAACACATCAGGAGGGCAGGACGTGCACGTACTCGTGGCAGCTTCGGTGACGGCCGACAAGGACGGGGGCAGTTCGATCAGCGGGCTCCTGTTCCCGCTGATCCTCATCCTGGTGATCGTCTACTTCTTCTCGATGCAGCGGCGCCGCGCCAAGGCGCAACAGCAGCAGATGTCGCGGATCGTTCCCGGTACCCTGGTGACGACCACCGCTGGTCTCTACGCCACGGTCGTCGAGCTGGAGGACGGTGACGTCCTGCTGGAAGTTGCGCCCGATGTCGTCTGCCGCTTCTCGCGCAGCGCGATCGCCCGGGTGATCAGTACGCCCGACGGAGCCGGGGACGGCGGGGAGTCCTCCGGGGAACCGCAGTCGCACGACGACGGTTCCGACGGCCCTGGTGGCCCTGGTGGCGCCGAGGCGTCGCCTCCCGGTGGTGGCGTCTCCGGTGGGGACGGCGGCACGGGCGGTGAAACGACACACCCGCCCCGCAAGGAGCTATGACCGCTGGTCACCTGACCGAGCACTACCGTTCGGGGAGCGGAACGCACCCTCGGTGACATTCGTTCGGATACTTTGGGCACCGCCGGTCCGGGCAGCGGCGAGACGAACGAGCGCCGGCATACCGGCGCGTGAGGAAGGGACTCGCAGGTGGCACGCGGCTCGGCACGGGTATCCAGGGGAATCTCCGTCTGGACCCGGCTGGGGATCCTCGGCGGTCTGATCGTCGTCCTCTACGGCCTCATGGCCGCTACCGGAAACTGGAAGCCCCGGCTCGGGCTCGACCTGCAGGGCGGGACGAGCGTCATCCTCACGCCTCGTGCCACGCAGGGGAACAACGTCGACAGCGGTGCCGTCAACCAGGCCGTCGACATCATCCGGCAGCGCGTTGACGGCTTGGGCGTCGCTGAGTCCGAGGTTCATCGCACCGGCAACCAGATCGAGATCTCGGTGCCCGGCCGCGGCCGCAACGACGTCGTGGATCTGGTCGGGCAGACCGCCGAACTGCGTTTCCGTGAGGTCGCCACGTCCGGCCGGGCCACCCCGGGGCCCATTCCCACCCCCACTGGGGCGGTCCCCGCACCCACGCCGGGCGCGACGGGCCAGTCGGCCCCGACGGCCAGCCAGAGCACGCCGAGCATCGCGCCATCATCCCAGGCACCCGCTGCGTCGAACAAATCGGCCGCACTCGGTGACGGCACGGGCCGCGGCCTGATCGCCCAGCCGGTGTCGCTGGCCGCCGCGGGCACGCCCGCGGTGAGCGCGGCCTCGGCTTCTCCGGCGGCTTCGGCCGCCCCCGCGCCGGCGGCGACCGGGTCGACCGCGCCGGCCGGGGACAGCCCGCCCGCCGACGTGTTCGCTCGCTACGAGTCGCTGACGTGCGCAGCGGCCGACGTCCGCAAGGCCTCGGTCAGCACCGACCACCCGCAGGACTGGACCGCCGCCTGTGACCGGACCGGGACGACGAAGTACCTGCTCAAGCCGGCCACGGTGGTCGGGACGGATGTGAAGACCGCCTCCGCGGGCCTGCAGGGCGGCGGCGGGACCACGGGCGTCACCACCGGGCAGTGGGTCGTGAACGTCGAGTTCACCGGTTCGGGCCAGAACAAGTTCACCAAGCTGACCGAGAGCACGATCGGCAAGCAGGTCGCGATCGTGCTCGACGGGGTGGTGCAGTCCGCGCCGCAGACCAACGAGCGCATCCCCGGATCGGCCCAGATCTCCGGCGGCTTCAGCCAGTCCGAAGCCGAGGACCTCGCCAACGTGCTGCGCTACGGTGCCCTTCCCCTGGCCTTCGAGCGATCCCAGGCCGAGTCCATCTCGCCGACCCTCGGCCGTGACTCGCTGCACGGCGGACTGCTCGCCGGCGCCATCGGACTCGTTCTCGTCATCGCCTACTCCTTCCTGTACTACCGGGCGCTGGGCATCGTCGTGATCACCTCCCTCGCCGTCAGCGGTCTGCTGATCTACGCCTCGGTGGTGCTGCTCGGCGTGGCGATCGGGTTCACGCTGACCCTGGCGGGCATCGCCGGTCTGATCGTGTCGATCGGTGTCACGGCGGACTCGTTCGTGGTCTACTTCGAACGGATCAAAGACGAGGTCCGGGCCGGCCGCACGGTCCGGGCGGCCACGGATCGTGCCTGGCCCGCCGCGCGGCGCACGATGCTCTCCGCGGACACGGTTTCCTTCCTGGCCGCCGCGGTCCTCTACATCCTGTCGATCGGCTCGGTGCGCGGCTTCGCCTTTACGCTCGGGCTGTCGACGTTGAGCGATGTCGTGATCATGTTTATCTTCACCCGGCCGTTGGTGACATTGCTGGTGCGGCGCCGACTGTTCTCGGTCAGCCGGTACTCGGGCCTGAGCCCGAAAACCCTCGGCGGGCGTGGTGGTGGCGTGGCGCCGGCCGCTCCCACCCGGGCGCGGCTGGCCAAGCGGCCGGCGCCGGCCGGGCAGAGGCGGGAGAGCTGAGATGGCACTGGTCGGGCGGATCTACCGCAGCGACTTCAACGTCGACTTCGTCGGCCGGCGCAAGGCCTGGTATGCCGTCTCCGGCGTCGTGGTCACCGTCTGCATCATCAGCATGATCTTCCGTGGCTTCACCTTCGGTATCGAATTCTCCGGTGGCGCGGTCTTCCAGCTACCCAGCAGTGGCGGTACCGTCGCGCAGGTCGAGGACACGCTGTCCGGCATTGGGCTCGACCCGGCGGACAGCGTGGTCCAGCAGTTGGAGACCTCCCACCAGTTCCGGATCCAGACGCCGACCCTCTCCGACGCCCAGACCCGTGAGCTGACCGGCGCGTTGGCCAAGCGATTCTCGGTGTCGGACCCGGACCGCGACATCGCCGTGTCGACCGTCGGCTCGTCCTGGGGATCGACGATCACAAACAAGGCCCTTCAGGGCCTGGTCGTCTTCCTCGTGCTCGTCGTGATCTACCTCTCGGTGCGGTTCGAGTGGAGGATGGCGCTCGCGGCGATAGCCGCTCTCGTTCATGACCTCGTCGTCACCATGGGTGTCTACTCGCTGGTGGGTTTCGAGGTGACGCCGTCGACGGTCATCGCTGTGCTGACGATCCTCGGATTCTCTCTATACGACACGGTGGTGGTGTTCGACCGGGTGCGGGAGAACACCGCGGGCATGGGCACGTCGACGCGGCGGACCTACGCGGAGGCGACGAACGACGCGCTCAACGAGACGTTGGTGCGTTCGCTGAACACCTCGCTCATCGCCATCATCCCGGTCGCCTCCCTCCTCTTCGTCGGCGCCGGTCTGCTCGGTGCCGGCACGCTGAAGGACCTCGCGCTCGCCCAGTTCGTCGGTATCGCCTCCGGTACATATTCCTCCCTGTTCTTTGCCACGCCGCTGCTCGTCGACCTCAAGCGCGGCGACCCCGCCGTGCGGGCGCTGGACGCGCGGGTCGCCCGCGAGCGCGCCAGGCGGGTCCGGGCAGCCGCGGGTGCGCCGGGCACGGCAGTTTCCGCCGGCGCGGCGGTCGATCCGGCCGGCTGGGGTGAGGACGGTCCTGTCCCCGACGAGCGGGCCGAGCAGGCCGTAGGACGACCCGCCTCCGGCGCGCGTGAACCGGTTCCGGCCGGGGCGAACCTGGGCGGTGCCGCCCGACGACCGTCGGGCGCGCCCCCCGCCCGGCGCGCCGCGGGGCGCAAACCCGGCCGGCGCGGACGGCCGAGCGGTAAGAAACGCCGATGAGCCAGGTCACCGGCCGCGCGGATCCGGGCGGCCCCGATCGTGTGGCGGCAGATCTCCGGACGCCCCTGAAGTCCGGACGACCTTGAAGGTGGGAGAAGCGGCACGATGACGAGCATCGACGACGCACCGCAGCGATCCGCCGCGCACGACGCGGTCGCCGAGGTCCTGCGTGGCCACATCCGCGACATTCCCGACTGGCCGCAGCCGGGGGTCGTGTTCAAGGACATCACCCCGCTGCTCGCGACGCCGACCGCGTTCGGGGTGGTCATCGGTGCACTGGCGGACGCGGCCCGGGCGCTGGGGGCCACCACGATCGCCGGCATCGAGGCGCGGGGCTTCCTGCTAGCCGCGCCGGTCGCGGACCGGCTGGGCGCCGGCCTCGTGCCGATCCGCAAGCAGGGCAAGCTGCCGGGGCCGACCCGAAGCGCGTCCTACGACCTGGAGTACGGCGCCGCCACGATCGAGATCCACGCCGACGCAGTGCACGACGGCGACCGGATCCTGCTCGTCGACGACGTGCTGGCCACCGGTGGCACCGCGGCCGCCGCCCACAGCCTGCTCGCGGCTGGCGGCGGGGAGGTCGTGGGGCTGGCGGTCCTCATGGAGCTGTCCTTCCTACCGGGCCGTGATCGGGTTGCGCCGCTCGATGTCGTCTCCCTTCTGGCGATTTGATCTTGCCTGGGCGAGGTCCGCGGAAGGCTTCTGACCAGTGCGGCGTTAGGCTCGGTGTCTAGTCCTTACGCAGGAGCGGTTCGTGCCCGAGGCAGCGCCGGTGACCACCGGAGTTCCGCCGCCCGCCGTCACTCCCTTCCGGGAGCCCCGGCCGGTGGGCGATGCCGCACGGGCCACCGCCGGATCGGCGGCGCGTGAGCCGGCAGCCCACGGGCCGGCACAGCCGCCGGCCGCGGATGGTGGCGATGTCCGCGGGGAGGAGTCACCAGGTGGATCCCCGGGGGGGTCCGAGCTGGTCACCGCGGTCGGCCTGGGACGGCGTCCCGAGGACGGTTCCCCGGTAGTCCCCCGGTTGGGGCACGAGTCGCCGCCGCTGCCGCGTCGGGTGCGCGGGCGGCTCTCCCGCTTTTCGACGCACCGGGCGACGCCTCCCTCGGCTCTCGATCCGGTGCTGCGCGGGCTGCTCGCGAACCACCCGCGCGCCGACATCGCCCAGGTGCAGCAGGCGTTCGAGGTCGCCGACGCGGCGCACGCCGGCCAGGTGCGCTTCTCCGGCCACCCGTACATCACTCATCCGATCGCGGTCGCGAGCATTCTCGCCGATCTGGGGATGGACACCGCGACGCTGTCCGCGGCGTTGCTGCACGACACCCTCGAGGAGACGACGCTCACCGTCGACACAATCCGGGACACCTTCGGTGACCATATCGCGCTCATCGTCGACGCGGTCAGCAAGCTCAACCGGGTCAAGGTCGGCGAGGCGGCCCAGGCGGAGACCATCCGCCGGATGGTCGTCGCGATGGCCCGCGACCCACGCGCGCTGGTGGTCAAGCTCGCCGACCGCCTGCACAACATGCGTACCCTGCGCTTTCTGCCCGAGCACAAGCAGGAACGCAAGGCCGGGGAGACGCTCGAGGTCTACGCCCCGCTCGCCCACCGGCTCGGCATGAACTCGTTGAAGTGGGAGCTGGAGGACCTCGCGTTCGCTGCGCTGTATCCGAAACGGTACGATGAAATCGTCCGGCTGGTCGCTGACCGGGCCCCGAGCCGGGACGTCTATCTGGCCGAGGTGATCGGGCAGGTGCAGGCCGGCCTGCGGGACGCGCGGATCAAGGCGGTCGTCTCCGGGCGGCCGAAGCACTATTACTCGATCTACCAGAAGATGGTGGTGCGCGGCCGTTCCTTCGACGACATCTATGATCTGGTCGGCATCCGCGTCCTGGTCGACTCGGTCCGGGACTGCTATGCCACGCTGGGCACCGTGCACGCGACCTGGAAGCCGATTCCCGGCCGGTTCAAGGACTACATCGCGATGCCTAAGTTCAACATGTACCAGTCGTTGCACACGACGGTCATCGGTCCCGAGGGCAAACCGGTCGAGCTGCAGATCCGCACGCACGCAATGCACAACCGGGCCGAGTACGGCATCGCCGCGCACTGGAAGTACAAGGAGGACGGGGTTGCGGCCCGGCCCTCGGCGGGGACCCCGGAGGGCGGGCGGGCCGGTCGGCGCAAGGGCGGACCCGACGCGGACCTCATGACCTGGCTGCGTCAGGTGCTCGACTGGCAGCGGGAGACCGCGGACCCGGGAGAGTTCCTCGACAGCCTGCGGTTCGCCGCCGAGACCGACGAGGTTTTCGTCTTCACCCCCAAGGGCGACGTCATCCCGCTACCCGCCGGGTCGACGTCGGTGGACTTCGCCTACGCGGTGCACACCGACATCGGTCACCAGTGCGTCGGGGCCCGGATCAACGGCCGTCTCGCAGCCCTGGACACCCCGCTGGACAATGGCGACACGGTCGAGATCTTCACCTCGCGGGCCCATTCGGCCGGCCCGAGTGGGGACTGGTTGATGTTCGTCCGTTCGTCGCGGGCCAGGACGAAGATCCGCCAGTGGCACGCCCGTGAGCGCCGGGAGGATGCGATCGTCGCCGGCCGCGACGCGATCGGCCGCGCGATGCGCCGCCACGGCCTGCCGCTGTCCCGCCTGATGAGCGGGGACGCCCTGCTGAACCTGGCCAAGGACCTGCGCTACGCCGACGTGGCCGCCCTCTACGCGGCCGTGGGGGAGAACCACGTCAGCGCCCAGTTGGTGGTCTCGCGGCTGCTCGTGGCCCTCGGCGGCCCGGAGGGGGCCGAGGAGGACGCGGGTGAGACCGAGCTGCCGATCCGCACGCTGCGCCGCTCGACCGGGGAGCCGGGGGTGCTCGTCACCGGTGCTCCCGACGTGTGGACGAAGCTCGCTCGCTGCTGTACGCCCATGCCCGGCGACGAGATTGCCGGTTTCGTCACCCGGGGCAAGGGCGTGTCGGTCCACCGGACGGACTGCTCCAACCTGTCGGGGCTGCGTGGCGGGCCGCACGACCGCACGGTCCAGGTCGAGTGGGCGCCGTCGTCGGGCTCGGTGTTCCTCGTCGTGATCCAGGTCGAGGCGATGGACCGTACCAAACTACTCTCGGATGTCACCCGGGTACTGTCCGACCGGCACGTGAACATCCTGTCGGCGTCGGTGGCCACCACGCGGGATCAGGTGGCGGTCAGCCGCTTCACGTTCGAGATGGGAGACACCAAACATCTCAGGCACATCCTGAGTGCGGTGCGTGCTATCGAGGGTGTGTACGGCTGTTTCCGCGTTACCTCGGGCGTACAGGTCTAACGGGTCGAATCAGGGGGGTGCCGTGGATGCTGAGACCGTGGGTGCGGGTCTGCCGGCCGGCGGCGGTCTGACCCCCGCGCTGTCCCGGGCCGACGGCGGCGCCGACGAGGCCTCCCGGGCCCTGTCGGCGGCCCGGCAGGCGAGCGTGCGTCTCGCCCACCTGGCCCGGCGGATGGCGACACCGCGGATGTCCCAGGTGCCGCCGGAGCTGCGTGACATCGTCGAGGCGCATCGCGACTATCATCCGCGTGCCGACATCGGCCTGCTGGTGCACGCCTACGGCATCGCCGAGCGGCTGCACGCCGGTCAGATGCGGCGCAGCGGGGATCCGTACATCAGCCATCCCCTCGCCGTCACCGAGGTCCTCGCGGAGCTGGGGGTGGACACGACCACCCTGATCGCCGCCCTGCTGCATGACACGGTCGAGGACACCGGGTACACCCTCGACTCCGTTACCCAGGAGTTCGGTGCGGAGGTGGCCAACCTCGTCGACGGTGTCACCAAGCTGGACAAGATGCGGTTCGGGGAGGCCGCGGAGGCCGAGACGCTGCGCAAGCTGATCGTGGCCCTGGCCCGGGACTACCGGGTACTGGTCATCAAGATCGCGGACCGGCTGCACAACATGCGCACGCTCGCTTTCATGTCCCCCCCCAAACAGGTGAAGATCTCCCGGGTCACGCTTGAGGTCCTGGCCCCGCTGGCCCACCGGCTCGGCGTCAGCGTGATCAAGCGGGAGCTGGAGGACCGGGCGTTCGCCGTGCTCCATCCCGCCGAGCACGCCCGGATCGCCGCCACGGTGGATGAGTTCACCGCCGCTGAGCGCGCGGCCGGAACCGTCGCGGCGCTGGTGACACGGTTGCGAGCCGGGCTCGTGGGGGCTCGCATCGACGGCGCCGTCTCCATCCGGGTCAGCCACCTGTTCTCGATCTACAAGCGGGCTCAGGAGCGCAACCGGCCCGTCCAGGACTACACCGACCTCGTCCGCGTTCTCGTGCTCGTCGACGAGGTGACGGACTGTTACGCGGCGCTGGGTGTCATCCACGCCCTGTGGCGACCGGTGCCCGGCAGGCTGCGCGACTTCGTGGCCACCCCGAAGTTCAACATGTACCAGTCCCTGCACACGACGGTGACCGACGACGCCGGCCGCTCCCTCGACATCCAGCTCAGGACGCCGTCGATGCACCGGCTGGCCGAGACCGGGATCGTCGCCCGACCGGTCGGGCCCGGCGCGGACGGCGCCCGCCTGGAGGGCCTGTCCTGGTTGCACAGCCTGCTGGACTGGCAGGAGGAGGTCGACTCGGACGAGTTCCTCGAGTCGCTGTCCTCGGACCTGGACGCCGACGAGGTGCTGGCGTTCACGCCCAAGGGCAGGATGCTCGCGCTGCCGGCCCGGTCCTCCCCGGTGGATGTCGCCTACGCCGTGCACACCGACATCGGGCACCGGGCGATCGGCGCCCGGGTCAACGGTCGGCTCGTCCCGTTGGATACCCGGCTGCGCAACGGCGACGTCGTCGAGATCCTGACGTCCAACCTCCCCGGCGCGGGACCGTCGGAGGACTGGTTGCACTTCGTCAGGACCTCCCGGGCCCGGGTACGTATCCGGCGCCGGCTGGCCCGGCAGCGCAGGGACGCCGCGGCCGGGGTGGCCGAGCCGGGCGTCACGACCACTCGGTCCGGGAACGG
>NZ_CDWTMG010000016.1:36902-44532 GCF_977945845.1 Frankia sp. CcMO1 | reverse complement strand
GGATTCTAGGAGGCGCAACGCCGGTATGACGAGCCGGGCGGTCAGCGTAATCTGACCGTCCGGCTCGTCATACCGGCTCCTCGTCGTACCGGCTCCTCGTGGTATACCCGGTCCCGGTCCCAGTGCCGGCCATCGCGATGGTGAGGCGAGCGGAACCGTTAGTCCGTCCTTCGGTGGCTCGACACGGGGACCCGCGGCGACCGTCGGCGGGCGCGGCGAGCACGGGTGGGGCGGCGAGCACGGGTGGGGCGGCGGTCTGTGTGGACGGCGCCATCCGCGCGATGTGGTGCGGTCGCGCGCGTGTCGTGCCGTGCCGTGGGTCAGATCGCGGCGAAGGACCGGCCCGGCACGGGAGCCGGTGGGAGCGGCGGTGACGACGCTCCCGGATCCCCTTGGAGCCTGACGGCCTCCTCTGGGGTCACCGTGAACCAGGTGACGAGCAGGAGGCCGAGCCCGGTGACGACCGGGGCCAGCAGGCCTCCGGACAGCACGCTATAGAAGATCAACACAGATCCGGAGAGCACGAACGACTGCGAGCCGCGTACGAACATCGCTACCACCAGACCGATGAACGCGGTGGTCCCGACGACGCCGTACTCGAGGATCAGCTTGGGTAGGAGGGCGTAGTTCAGCGGTAGTCCGGTGCGGTGGTAGAAGGCGGCGGCGTCCCGGTCGGCGAACCCGGGCCCCCAGCCGAACGCCACCGTCATCGGATCGCTGCCGAGCGCGTCCCAGGTCCGCTGGTACGGCTGGACGAAGCGCAGGCTGCCGCTAGACGTCGATGAGGACGTCTCCGTGGCACGCGCGGCGAAGATATCCGACGCCGGGGTGAAGCTGATGATCAGCGCCACGAGGCTCACCCCGAGCAGGGCGGTGAGCGCGAATCGGGCGCCCTTGTGAACGGCCAGCAGGACGCCCGCGCAGGCCAGCAGGAGCAGACCGGTGCCAGAAACGGTGCTCAGGATGGCCAGCACAAACATGATCATGCGCCACCAGCCGCCGTTACGCAGTGTGCAGACCACGATACCGAAGCCGAGGAACTGCGAGCAGAACGACGCCTCGAGGCAGATGAAGGCGTTCGACTTGTACAGCGACGAGCCATACTGCACGGGGTAGGACGTGTTGAACCCCTGCATCAGGAACTGCGGCGGCACGACGTTCTTGACGACGTCGGTGTATGGAACGCCGACGAGCTGAATGGCGAACTGGAACAGGGCGAGACCGGCGAGCACCGTGATCATGATCAGAAAACGGTCCAGCAGCCGGGGCAGGAGAGCGCGGGCGTCCGCGCCGCGCAGGCCGAAGAGGAACGGCACGTATGTCGCCAGCAGCAGCAACAACGAGGTGAAGGACGTGTCGTCGTTCTGCTGGAGGAAGGAGACGAGTGCCGAGGCCGAACATGCCGTCATCGCGACGAGGTAGGTGGTCACCCGGCCGGAGTTGTACGTCAGACCTCCGCGCCGCAGCATCAAGGCCGCGCAGACATAGGTGATCGGCAGGATTACCTGAACCTGTGAACTGCCCACCGGGAAAGCGATTCGTTGCAGGAAGATCTCGCAGAAGAGCAGAATCGTCAGCATCCGGAGGGTGGCGTCGTTGACCGACTTCCCGCTGCCGGCCTCCTGGGTCGGGATCACCCACGACCGTGGAATCCTGGTCGTGAGCGTGGTGGTGACCACTGGTTCCCGTCCCCCGTTCCTGGTCAGTGGGCTCCCGGGCGCCGCGCCCGGCGGCGGGGCCCGGCGATGGAAGCCCATCGGCACGTCGGCACGTCGGATAGCTGGCGCGACGGGCGGACGGCGCGGGCGGTTCAGTGTATCCGGGGCCCTCGTGCCGTCTCGCAAGGCGGTCTCCGTGCCGTTTCCGGAGCGCACGGTCGCGTCTTCGTTACGTCTCGCAGCCAGCTGGTGGGGGCTCTTCGAACCCGGCGCGGGCGGTGGATAATAGCGGTCGTCCGACCCGACAGCCATCGGTTTGCATCCGTGTAGATCGGTGCCGCCATGAGGGACCCAGCTCGGGAACCCGCCTGGCGGTGACGCGCGTTTGTCGTACCAGGACGGCGTCATCGCCGCGGTGATATTCGATTTTGGTCTGCCTCGGGTTCGGACCGGTCATCATCGCCGTTGTGGCGGTTGTGCAGGATCTGCCTGGTCCTGGATCTGGTCCTGGTCCCGAGGCCGGGATCGTGCCGTCGGCGGACTTCTAGGCCTCGGGGCCCGTGGGCTCTGGCGCGCCCACGGGCCCCGAGTCGTTGCGCAGCGGGAGCGCGTCAGTAGCTCTTCTTCGCCGGCCGCAGGTGTAGCTCGGTGATCTCCGCGGTGGGTGGGAGTCGGATCAGGTAATCGACGAGATCGGCCACGTCGGCCGCTTGGACGAGTAGCTCGGGCGCGTACTCACGGCCTTCCCGGGCGTAGATCGCCTCCTGCCGCGGGGTCGCCGTACGGCCGAGATGGATGGTAGTCACCCGGATGCCGTCGGCGTTGATCTCCTGGCGCAGGCTGTCGGCGAACCCCCGCATGGCGTGCTGGGTGGCGGCGAACACGCTGGTGCCCGCGCCGGCCCGGATGCCCTGGGTGGAGTTGACGATGACGATGTCGGCGCCGCGGTCGGCCCCGGCGACCCGCAGCGCCGGCAGCAGTCGCTGGGTGAGCGCGTACGGTGCCCGGACGTTCGCGAGGTACTGGGCGTCGAGATCGGCCAACGACACGGCGTCCACCCGGGCGCTTCCGTAGGCGCCGGCGCTGTGCACCAGATGATCGACGCGGCCGTAGCGGCCCGTGACCTCGGCGGTGAACGCGACGACGGCCGCGTCGTCGGTCAGGTCGAGGCACACCGGCGTCAGGCTGCCTGGCCCGGTTGCCTCCTTGCCGAGGGCGTCGAGCCGGGTCTGGTCGCGCCCAAGCGCGAGGACGGTGGCTCCGTCCGAGGCCAGCAGCAGCGCGGTGGCCCGGCCGATGCCGCTCGATGCACCGGTCACCACAGCGACCTGCCCGGCGAGCGGAACCTCGTCCGCCGCCGGGCCGTCCGCGCCTGCGCCCGCGCCCGATCCGTTCGGGGCCGCCATCAGACGTTCTGGTGGGAGAACACCAGTACCGCGTCCTCCCGCGGCGGCGCGGTGTCGTAGGTCAGGCAGATGTCCTCGGGGATCCGGCTCAGGTCGGTGCCACGCAGGTAGTCCCGCATGGTCGTGCCGGTGCACTCCGCGTCGACGTTTGGCGCTCCGACGTGGTTGACCACGTCGTCGAAGTGGACGGTGCGGAAGTCCATGCTGAACCGGGTGCGGCCGGAGTTGTTCGGCACCGAGGAGTGCAGCTGGGCCGCCGAGAAGATCATTATTCCGCCGGAGGGGGCGACCACCCGGGTCTGCGGAAAGATTTCCACCTCCTCCTCGGGCTTGGGCTGCTTGCGAGTGTCGGACTTGATGTGCTTCGCGGCGTCGGCCCGGTTCTTCGCGTTCCACTCGTAGTAGTCGTAGTCGCGGGAACCGTTCTTCACGTCCTGGGAGAAGTAGCGCGGGTGGAAGGCCATGGCGTTCTCCGGCACGATGTCGAAGATCGGCATCCACCAGTTGAGCTGGCAGAACGGTGCCGAGTACCAGGTGTCGCGGTGTGGGTGGAAGGCGTAGGCGATGCCCGAGGTGAGGTAGTCGTCCGACGTCGAGGTCCGCAGCCGGGGCACGTCGAAGTAGGTCTTCGACAGGTCGCAGCCGTGCTCGGCGAGAATCGCCGGCAGCAGCTCCTTGCAGGTGGGGTGGTGGATGAACCGTGGCTTCAGCTCGGCGAGCAGGGCCGCGTAGTCCTCGACCGGCATGTGGTACTGCGCCGTCTCGGGGTCGAGATCGCCGAAGGCCTCGCGGATCAGGGCGCGGCTGAACTCGACGAACTCCCGCGTCGCGGGACTGGGCGCGTAGACGAACAGCTCGCCGGCGTAGAGCCTCGCCCGCCGCTCGTCATCGGACAGCGTGGACTCGACCAGTACCGAACTCATCAGGTTCCCCCTCGGAACGGACATGGGTGAGAAGCAGCCGGGCCATGGCGAGTTCGTCCGGCGTGGTGACATGGATGTTCGCCGGCTCGCCGGGGATGACCACGACTAGGCCGCCGGCCGCGGCGACCATCGCCGAGTCCTCGACGGCCTCGCGGGCCCCCGCGTGCACGGAGCGCAGCAGGTCCGCCCGGAAGGCGTGCGGGGTCTGCACGAGCCGGTGTGTCTCCCGCGGCAGCGAGGCCCCAGTGACCAACCGGGGGGTGTCGTCGGGGAGGCCGTCGATCACCGTCGAGTGGATCTCCTTGACGACCTCGGTGAGCGGGAGCCCGGGTACGGCCGCGTCGGCGCCGGCGCGGACCTCGTCGACGACCCGCTGGTACAGGGCGGGAGTCGCGAGCGGATGGGCGGCGTCGGTGATCACGATGATCCCGGCGTCCGCGGGCACGGCCGCCAGCCCCGCCCGGACGGACTCGGCCCGGGTGGCGCCGCCGGCGACGACCCGCACTCCGTCCGGCGGTGACCAGTGGCCGATCAGGGCGGCGGGGACGACCACGGCGATGCCGTCACTGGCGGGCCGCGCTGCCGCGACCGGGTGGGCGAGCAGGGGCTCACCCCCGAGGTCGAAGAACTGTTTCGGCCCGCCGAAACGCGTGCCGCCGCCGCCGGCCAGCACGATCGTCCAGACCGGGCCGCTGTTCCCGGTGCTCCCCGCGCCGTTGGTGACGGCGACAGCGGTGTCGGTCACCGCTGGGCTCCCGCGGGCGCGGCGCTGGTGACGTCGCTGAGCAGATCGACGCCCGCCAGGGCGTCGGCCGCCGCCGCGACGGTGTCGAACGGCAGGTCCGCGCGGTCGGCGATGTCGAGCAGGCTGCGCGTGCCGTCGGCCAGGTTCAGCACCCACAGCAGGCCCATCTCGATCGCCTGGCGGTTCATGGTGGCCCCGATGGCGCGGTACAGGCCTCGCGGGCCGAGCTGCGGCTCCCCGTAGGGGGCGGTGTTGCGCCAGATGCGGTCGCGCTCGCAGATGGCGATCGTCCGCAGCAGGATCGCGAACGAGTCGGCCAGTGACTCCGGGGTCACGAAGTCGAGGTCGTCCGCAGACGTGTGGTACTGCGGATAGTCGCCGTGCTGGCCGCGCCCGAACCGGCCGACGGGCAGGTCGAAGCCGGGGGAGCAGAACTGCCGTTCGTCGTAGCCGTAGGGGGAGAAGTCGATGGCCTGGTGCGGCCGCCCGGTCTCGGCGAGCGCCGCGGCCGCGGCCCGGTCGACGACGGCGTCACCCCGCCGGCTGCGCTTGTAGGTCGGGTCGGAACGGTCACCCAGGCCGGTCAGCACCAGCCCGTGCCGAATGCGCCCGACGGTGTCGCGGTTGCGCGCGAGCCAGGTGATCGATCCGATCGTGCCGGGGATGAACAGCAGCCGGAAGGTGTGCCGGCGGGGCAGCCTGGCCAGGGTGCGGGCCAGCAGGGTGGCCGTGGCGATGCCCGAGCAGTTGTCGTTCGCCATCGCCGGGTGGCAGGTGTGGGTCGTGATGAGGAACTCGTCGTCCGTGGTCCCGGGCAGCATGATCTCGCCGTAGGTCAGCGACCCCGCGGTGAGGGTGGTGTCGATCTCCACGCCGTACTCGCCGTCGGGCAGCGCGGCGAGCTGCCGGTCGGTCAGGCAGAAGCCCCAGTTCTCGGTGTAGTAGGAGGTCCGGTAGGGCACCCAGTCCGGGCGGTCCGGCATCGAGAACAGGTGCGGGCGCAGCTCGTCGAGGGACAGCCGGGCGCGGACCGGTGTGCTGTACCCCAGCAGGTGCAGCGGGTTGTCAGCGGCGTCGACGATGGTCTTGCCGTCCGGGCCGGTCAACCGGGCCGAGGTGACGTTCCATTCCCGGGGCACGGTCCAGTCCAGGACCGGTGTCCCGCTGGGGACCTCGTGCACCGTGAGCGCGGGCTCCGGGCCGAGCGCCCGCGCGACGGTGGCGAGCGTCGTGCGGACACCGTCCCCGGTGATACTGCGCGCGGGGGGCAGCAGGGTGGCGACCAGGTCGTGCAGCCACGTACCCGGGTCGGCGCCTGCCGTCGCCGCGTACTCGCTTGCGCCGCCGGGGTCGGAACCGCTCAGGGGGGAACCGTTCGGCTCGGGACTGCCGGAGCCGCGGGAGGAATCGCTCATCGCTGGACCCGTCCGGAACCTCAGCCGGCCCAGACACGCCAAGGCGCGGCACCGGAATCCCAGAGCTGGTTCAGCTCGGTCCAGTCGCGGAACGTGTCCATACCCATCCAGAATCCGTCGTGGGTGTGCAGGGTCAGCTGACCGTCCCGGGCCAGCTGCTGCAGCGGGTGACGCTCCAGCAGCAGTGCCGGGTCGTCGTCGAGGTACTTGTCGATGAACTCGCGCTCGAAGACGAAATATCCCCCGCTCACCCAGCCGGTCTGCGGCGGCTTCTCGGCGAAGAGGGTGACGGCGTTGCCGTCCGTGGTCAGCTCGCCGTAGCGACTCGACGGCCGGACGCCGGTGACCGTCCCGATCCGCCCCGACGCCAGGTGGTCGGCGAGCACCGCGCCGATATCGACGGCACCGACTCCGTCGCCGTAGGTCAGCATGAACCGCGGGCCGGTCAGGTACTGGGCGACCCGGCGCAGCCGGGCTCCGGTTCCGGTGAGTAGGCCCGTCTCGGCGAAGGTCACCTCCCACGCCTCGTCGCCCACGGTGTTGTGGAACTGGGGGGTGTGGTCGTCGGAGAGCGTGAGGGTGAAGTCGGCGACCTGCGCACGGTAGGCGAGGAAGTAGTTCTTGATCAGATCGCTCTTGTAGCCGAGGCAGAGCACGAACTTACGGAAGCCGTAGTGCTCGTAGGTCTTCATGATGTGCCACAGCACCGGCTTGCCGCCGATGTCCACCAGCGGCTTGGGTAGTTTCTCGCTGGCTTCCCGCAGCCGGGTTCCCATCCCGCCGCACAGGATCACGACGGGGATGTCCGCCACGTCGGGAATCTCGCTGGTCTGGGCGATCTCGATGCTCAAGGCTGTTGCGTCTCCCGTGCTCATGCCCCGGTCCGGACGCGCTCGGGGCGGATGGGCGTCGATGGCCTGGTCGTCGCGGGACCGCGATGCGCTCCGGGCGACCCGGGACAGCCGTCCCGCGGGCCGGCTGGTCGTGACCGGTGGGGGCAGCCACCGGGCGGTCCGGCTGCGCGGGCGGCGCGTTCTCACGCGGGTGAGGACGTCGCTGCTCGCCCGCGAACGTGCGTGCGGGCGTGATCCCGTGGCAACGGTACCGTATGGGCCTTTGCCGGCTGGTGGTGTCCCTACGAACCCGCGCGTGCGGCATAGACCCCACAACCCCGCGGGCCTCCCATGCGTCTGACTCCGGTAACTCCCGTGACTCCCCTGACTCTGGGACCGGATGACGGTTTCGGTGGGTCGGGTGCGCCTGTCGAACGATTCTCTCGGAGCGGGAGGGTTGGCCTACGGATGGTCGATCGTTGCACTGCGTGATAAGCCGAGGCCGCCGAAGGCACACTTCGTCAGTGGTTGTTACTGTTTGGCGATCACTCTCGGATTACCGAACGAGTCTCGGCTCAGGTGTCGACGGTGATGGCGGACCTCGTTGCGAGTCACCGGATCGGGGAGAGTGCAGCCCTTGGAGTCGAAAT
>NZ_CDWTMG010000016.1:10432-36667 GCF_977945845.1 Frankia sp. CcMO1 | reverse complement strand
CCCCCTTGACCGTACTTTTGCGTTACATGAGTAAAAATGACTTTATAGGTAGAAACGTACGACTGGGGTGATGCGGGTGCGCGGGCGCTCCTGGTCGGATGACCCTCCGGCCGGCCGCTGGCCGGTGGACGGATCGCCATCCTCGGACCAGGACGGCACGGTGCGCCACTCCGAGGTGGATCCGCCCCGTTCGGCCGATCGGCGGCTCGCCGGTGGAAGCGCCGGCATGCCGACCCCGTCCCGGGGCGAGTGGCTGGACGCCCGGCTGCTCCCGCTGCGCCGTCGCCGAAGTGACACGACGACGCGGATGCTCCGTTCCCCCAGCGAGGGTTCCCCCACCGAGCTGGTCTACATCCGCCGCAACGGTGCTTCTTGCGACGCGCGTGGCGGCCCGGTCACAGGCCCCGCCGGGGACCGGGCGGACCCGGCGCGGGCACGTCCGGACGGTGCCACCACGACCGTGTTCCATTGGCACGGGCGGCAGGCCCCGGCCGGTAAGGGGCTGGACACGCCGGACACGAACGTCCTGGCCTGGGGCGTGCCGGCTCGGGGCGTGCCGGCCTGGGACGGGTCGATCTGGGACGTGCCGGCCCGGGACGTCCCGGCCTGGGACGGGCAGGTACCGGACGCGCGTGTTCGGGCGGACGACGGCGGTGGGCCTGGCCCGGGTCGTCCATCTCGCGTCGCCGGTTGGATCACCGCGCGCCCCGGGGGCCGAGCCGGCCGAATCCCGCGTCTCCCGCTCGTCGCGGTCTCGATCGCGGTCGTGCTCGCCCTGACCGCCTGGGTTCTGGCGCCCTCCGGAGGACACCCCACGGACACAGCGGCCGGCGGCCCGACGTCCGCCCCGCCGACGCCGCCCCCGCCGCAGTCGCCGCCCGCGCGGTCGCCGGGCTCCGGCCTCTCGCCCGCACCGGGGGTCCAGCCGCCGGTCACCGCGCCCCGGGTACAGCGGGCCGCCACGACCGGTGAGTTTCCCACGGGGGTCGCCGTGCACACGTTGGCGCAGGCGAACCGCTGGGCGGAATTCCGTGGCCGGCCCAACGACGTCGTCGTCATGTACACCGAGCGGTCCAGCTGGCGGGCGATCGTCGAGCCCTGGATCGGGCGCGACGCCTCGCCCTTCGCCGGCTTCTCTGGCATATGGGTCATCAGCCAGCCGCTCTTTCCAGACCAAGGGCCGGAGAAGGGCAACCTCGCCGACTGTGCGGCCGGCCGCTACGACGCCGAGTGGCGGCAGTTCGGCCGCTGGCTGGTGAGCATGGGGCGGGGCGACTCGTTCGTCCGGCTGGGCTGGGAGTTCAACGGGCTGTGGTTCGCGTGGGCGGCCACGGACCCGCAGCAGTGGGTGCAGTGCTTCCGCAACGCCTCGTCGGCGATCAAGGCCACCAGCCCGCGGGTCCGCATCGACTGGAACCTCAACGCTCACGGCTCGACCACGTCGGTCGGCGCCTTCGATCTCTACCCGGGTGACCAGTACGTCGACGTCATCGGGGTCGACACCTACGACCAGTACCCGCCGAGCCCGACCTACGCCGACTTCGACAACCAGTGCAACGGGGACGGCGGTCTCTGCCAGGTGATCCTCTTTGCGCGGACCCATCACAAGCTGTTCTCGGTGCCGGAGTGGGGTGTGGTCAGCCAGCAGGGCACCAAGGCGGGTCGGGTCGGGGCCGCGGGTGGGGACAACCCCGTCTACATAGAGAAGATGCACGAGGCGTTCGTGCGCAACGCGGACATTCTCGCCTACGAGGCGTACTTCCCCGATGCCCTGCCGAACAACGTCCGTTCCTCGTTGGTCGACCCCACCATCAATCCCATGGCGGCGGCGATGTACCAGCGGCTCTGGGGCTGATCCCTGGGGGCTGATCCAACACGATCAGCGTACGCTGCCGGTCCCGGCGCGGGGGCTAGAGAAAGAAGATCATCGCACCCACCGCGGCAGACCTCGCCAACCTCGCTGGCAAGACCAGCATCAAAACCTGAAGTTATTTTCCGGTACTCCCTGGCATCGGGCGCCGATGATCGGTGTTTACCCGGGTAGCTGCCGCCAGATTTCGCGCCAGCGGGTGTCGGACAGGGAAGCCGGATCGGCGCCCTCGGCACGGACCGTGCCCTCGACGGCGGCCAGCCGGTCCCGGAAGCGACGGGCGGTCGCCCGAAGGGCCCGCTCCGGATCGACGGAGGCCATCCGGGCGAGCGCGACGGCGGCTAAAGAGCAGATCACCGATCAGGTCGTCCCCCGCCGTGCCCGACCGGGCCAGTACGGCGGCCGTGGCGGCGATCTCGGTGACCCGATCGCCCGCGTCGGTCACACCCCACGCGGCCGTCCCGGTCAGCGCGAGATCCGCAGGGACGCCGATGCCGGCCGCCCGCTTCAGCAGCTTGGCCGCGAGGGACAACGCCGGTTGGGAGAGTGGGACGCCCTCGGTCACCGAGACGCGCCCCTTCTCGACCGCCTTGATCGCGTCCCAGTTGGCGACGACGTTCGCCGGACCGTCCACGACCACGTCACCGAACACGTGCGGATGACGGCGGATCAGTTTGGCCACCAGGCCGGCCGCGACGTCATCGACGTCCCAGCCGTCCTCGGCGTGCTCGGCGGCGATCCGAGCGTGGAAGAGCACCTGCATCAGCACGTCGCCGAGTTCCTCGCGCAGCTCGGTGAGATCGTAGTCCTCGATCGCCTGATACGCCTCGTACGTCTCCTCGACCAGGTACGGGGCGAGCGAGGTGTGCGTCTGCTCGGCGTCCCAGGGGCAGCCGCCCGGCGACCGCAGGCGGTCCATGACCGCGACGGCGTCCAACAGGCTCGAGCCGGGCAGCTCCCTGGTGGCCACGAGGCTCGTCACTTCGACCCCGGTCGCCCCATCGACCCCGGTCACCCTCTCGACGCCGGCATCGTTCCGTTCCCCGGATCCACTCGCCTCGTCGAGGAGGCGGTCGAGGATGCTCGGCGCAAGCGGATCGGGCAGCCAGGCGACCTCGGCCGCCGCGGGATCCGGCAGGGCGGCCCGGATGAGGGTCACCGCGCCGGCCAGACCGCCGGGATCGCCGGGATCGCCGGGATCGACGATCAGGACGGTCGCACCGGCCGCCCGCAGCGCGGCGAGCTGAGGATGCGTGGGGCTCGCGGTCAGGACGGGCACCGTGCGCACGACATCCCATGCCCGGGCCGTGAGGATTCCCGGTGCCACCCGGGGGCTGGTGACGACCACGGTGATCCGCATCAACATGTCGCCGTCCGCTCAGGATCGGGTGGTCAGGTCCAGGATCGGCGTGGGCGCGGGCTTGCTGGCGATCGAGCCCTCGGCGGCGACCACGGCGAACTGCTTCGTGTCCCAGGTACCAAATCGTGGGTTTATCGAGATGGGATCCCGGGACTCGGCCTGCGCGAGTAGCGGGCGCACCTTCGTCGCCCGTTTGTCCGCCACCAGGAACCGGGCCAGGTAGGGCTTGGCCTGCCGGTAGCTGAGGGGGATCTTCCCGATCTGATCGACGATGCTGTCGTACTGGGCGCGGGTGTCCGCGTCGGAGGCGAGGACACCCGCGCTGATCTTGTCCCCGAGCGCCGACTCGAACGCTCCCGAGCGGACGATCGTCGCCACGTCCTGTTGGGCGAAGCCCGCCGCGGCGGCTCGCTGCTCGAACGCCTTCACGCTGCCGAACTGCAGGATCGCGTACGCCTGGTAGTAGGACGCGATGTCCTGGCCGGTCAGCGAGATCCCCAGCCGCTTCGCCTCACCGGAGATCAATTCGAGCTGCACGAGTGTGGTCAGGGTTCGTCGCTGGAGTTCACCTCGGTTGAGACTCTGCGACACCGACTGCGAGGTCTGCGGGATCGGTACTGTCTCCGCGGCCTTGAGCCCACGGTCGACAATGCCGCGCAGCTGGGAGGTCCCGATGGTCTGCGAACCGACCTGGGCGGCGGCCCCGGCATGGGTCGTGCACCCGGTACCGGCGGTACCGGCGAGCACGAGGAGCCCGACACCGGCGAGGAGACGGGAAAGCTTCACGAGCCGAGACGGTATCCGTTCAGCGTGGCGTACGGTACGGCGCCCTACGCCAGGAGTCAGATCGAGGCCGCCGCGGCGGCGACTGAGTCGGCCGCGACCGCATGCAGGAGCTGGCCGACCCAGGCGAGCAGGGCCCGGTCCCGCAACGGTCGGGAGCCGATGCGCCCCGTCTCAGTCGGCGCGGGAACGAGTACGGTCCGCACCGCCGGTTTGACCACGGCGCCCCGGTAGAGCCGGGTCAGCCGGAGTGTCTGGCTCTCCCGCAGCTCCAGCGGAGCGAACCGGATCTGGCGACCGGCGGCGATGATCTCCGTGACGCCAAAGTGCCGGGCAAGAACCCGCAGGCCCGCGACGGCCAGCAGGTTCTCGACCGGTTCGGGCACCGGACCGAACCGGTCCACGAGCTCGCCACGCACCTCGTCGATGTCGGCGTCCGTGGCGGCGCCGGCCAGCCGCCGGTAGGCGTCCAGCCGCAGCCGCTCGCTCGGCACGTAGTCGTGCGGCAGGCTCGCGTCGACCGGCAGCTCGACCTTGACCTCCGGGGGCTCCTCGACGCCCTCCTTGCGGTACTCGGCCACCGCTTCGCCGACCATCCGCACGTACATGTCGAACCCGATCGAGGCGATGTGCCCGGACTGCTCGCCGCCGAGCAGGTTGCCCGCTCCCCGGATCTCCAGGTCCTTCATGGCTACGGCCATTCCGGCACCAAGGTCGTTGTGCTGGGCGATCGTGGCGAGCCGGTCGTGGGCGGTCTCGGTCAGCGGCTTGTCCGGCGGGTAGAGGAAGTAGGCGTACGCCCGGTCCCGGCCCCGCCCGACCCGGCCGCGCAGCTGGTGCAGCTGGGACAGGCCGAACACGTCGGCCCGCTCGACGATGAGGGTGTTGGCGTTGGAGATGTCCAGGCCCGACTCCACGATCGTCGTGCAGACCAGCACGTCGAACTTCTTCTCCCAGAAGGAGACCATGACCTGCTCAAGCGCGTCCTCGTGCAGCTGGCCGTGGGCGGTGGCGATCCGCGCCTCGGGAACCAGATCGCGCAGCCGGGCGGCGGCCCGGTCGATCGTCTCCACCCGGTTGTGGATGAAGAAGACCTGCCCCTCGCGCAGCAGTTCCCGGCGGATCGCCGCGGTCACCTGACGGGCGTCGTAGGCGGCGACCGAGGTCAGCACCGGGTGCCGCTCCTCGGGCGGAGTGTCGATGGTCGACAGCTCCCGGATGCCGGTGATCGACATCTCCAGCGTGCGGGGGATCGGTGTGGCGCTCATCGTGAGCACGTCCACCGCCGTGCGCATCTTCTTGAGCTGCTCCTTGTGCTCGACACCGAATCGCTGCTCCTCGTCGACGATCACCAGGCCGAGATCCTTGAAGCGGTTCTCCCCGGACAGCAGCCGGTGGGTGCCGATGACCACGTCGACACTGCCGGTAGCGAGCCCCTCCTGCACCGCCTTGTGTTCGGCGGGCGAGTTGAACCGGCTCATCGCCTTCACCACCACCGGGAACGCGGCGTAACGCTCGGAGAAGGTCTGGAAGTGCTGCTGGACCAGCAGCGTCGTGGGCACCAGCACCGCGACCTGCTTGCCGTCCTGCACCGCCTTGAACGCGGCCCGCACCGCGATCTCGGTCTTGCCGTAGCCGACGTCACCGCAGATCACCCGGTCCATCGGGACCGGCTTCTCCATGTCGGCCTTGACCTCGTCGATGGCGGCGAGTTGGTCGGGTGTCTCTCGGAACGGGAAGGCGTCCTCCAGCTCACGCTGCCAGGGACTGTCGGGAGCGAAGGCGTGCCCGGGAGCAGCCATCCGGGCGCTGTAGAGCCGGATCAGCTCACCGGCGATCTCCTTGACGGCCTTGCGGGCCCGACTCTTGCGCTTGGCCCAGTCGGCGCCGCCGATGCGGTCCAGGCTCGGCGCGTCACCCCCGACATACCGGGTGATCTGTTCAAGCTGGTCGGTCGGCACATACAGCCGATCGCCCCGGGCGTACTCCAGCAGAAGGTACTCCCGCTGGGCGCCCGCGACGGTCCTGGTGACCATCTCGACGTAGCGGCCGACGCCGTGCGCGTCGTGGACCACCATGTCCCCCGGGAGCAGGGCGAGCGGGTCGATGCCCTTGCGCCGCCGGCTCGGCATGCGCCGCATGTCCTTCGTGCTCACCCCGCGGGCATCCGCGATGTCACTTTCGGTAAGAACGGCGAGGCGCAAAGTATCGCTGGTGAAGCCGGTGGCGAGCCGACCGCAGGTCACCATGGCGACGCCCGGAGTGAGCGTGGCCTCCTCGGCGAGGCCGGCGCCCAGGTCGGCGTCGCGCAGCATCTCCACCAGGCGCTGCGCCGGACCGTGCCCCTCGGTGACCAGCAGCACTCGCCAGGACTCGGCGAGCCAGCCCTTGACGTCGGCGATGACCGCCGCGGTGTCCCCGTGGTAGATCGGTGCGGGCCGGAGGCTGGCGACCACCGTGTTGTCGCCGTACTCGGTCCCGTCGTAGACGGCGCCCGCCAGCCCGGTGCCTGCCGGCTCCCGGTCGATGCCTACCGGGGCCGACATGAAGGGAGTGACCGACCACCACGGCAGGCCGAGATCCTCCGCACGCTCGCGGACCTCGGTGATCGATCGGTAGGCGGCCGCGCCGAGATCGATCGTCGCGCCGCCACCCAGCGCCGCGACGCTCCACGACGCCTCGAGGAACTCCTGGCTCGTGCGCACCAGTTCGCTCGCCCGCGAACGGACCCGTTCGGGATCGCAGACCAGCACGTGGGTGCCGGCCGGCAGGTCGTCCAAGAGCAGTGACATGGCGTCGACGAGTACCGGGGCGAGCGCCTCCATCCCCTCCACGGGGATGCCGTCGGCGATCTTGTCGAGCAGGTCCAGCAGCTCCGGGTGGCGCGTCGCGAGGTCCGCGGCCCGCGCCCGCACCTGCGCGGTCAGCAGCAGTTCGCTGCACGGCGGCGCGAACAGGACACGGCCACCACCGGTCGCGCCATCATCCTCCGGCAGCGCCCGCTGGTCCGCCACGGAGAACCGGCGGATGTCCTCGACCTCGTCGCCGAAGAACTCGACCCGCAGCGGATGCTCCTCGGTGGGCGGGAAGACGTCGAGGATGCCGCCGCGCACGGCGATCTCGCCGCGCCGCTCGACCAGGTCCACCCGGTGGTAGGCGATGTCCACCAGCCGCGTCACCACGCCGTCGAGGTCGGCCGTATCGCCCTCGGCGAGGGTGACCGGTGCGAGCTCGCCGAGCCCGGCCACCTGGGGTTGCAACACCGCACGGATCGACGCGACCACGATCCGCAGCGGTGGCCGACCGGTGCTCGCCGGATGCGTGAGCCGGCGCAGCACGGCGAGGCGCTGCCCGACCGTGTCAGCCCGGGGGGACAGCCGCTCGTGGGGCAGGGTCTCCCAGCTCGGGAAGACCGCGACCACATCGGGACCGAGCAGGCTGCCGAGCGCCGATGCCAGATCCTCGGCCTCCCGGCCAGTAGCCACGACGGCGAGGACCGGCTGGTCGGCCCCGACCGCCAGGGCCGCGGCGGCGAAGGGCCGCAACGCCGCGGGACCAGCGAGGTCGAGGACCGGTTCACCGACCGCGCCGATCGCCCGGCCCAGGGCAGGGTCCCCGCCGGGACGGGCGATCAGCGCGTCGAGCAACGGCGCGAGGGTCATGGGGTGCGTCCCTGTGCCTCTCGGTTGGTTGGGATCCGACTCCGACTGGTTGGGATCGGACGACGTGACACGGCAAGGCCGATCCGGCCCTGATCTACCGCCCGGCCCCGCTCCACACGACGCTTCCGCCCGGCGATGCCCCGGTCCGCAGGCGCCGGGTCAACCTCGATACCCAGTCGATCTCGATACCGGATCAGGCCCGATACCGGGCCAGCCTTAATACCGGGCCAGCCCCGATACCGGGCCGACCTTGATCGGCTCAACCCTGTCGGCACAGACGATATGTCCAGCCTACGACAACCTTCCCACCCGCCCCGGCAACCCACCCTCCTCCCGTTCGGGCCGGCGCCGTGCCCGTCGGGGCCGCGGTAACGTGCGCGTCCAGGCGAACGCGGGGCCGGTCAGGTGGAAGCCGAGGGCGCAGCTGCAGGGTCGCACCGGCGAGCGCGACGGCCCCGACGTGACGCATCTCACGTTTCCGGTAACGCGTTCCGGTCGGTACCGGACGACGGACGACACGCTCGGGCGTCCCGCGCTCCCCCGCCTCGGCAAAGGGGGCGCCGCATCGCCGATCGACGTACAGTCGATTGCCTGGCGTCCGGTCCGGTTGTCCAAATCGTCCGGTCCGGTCGTCCAATATCTACCTTAACGTAAGGGCCGAGTTGTCCACCAAGCGCCGTGGTGTTTCGGGATCGAACACGACCCGTGGCGACGTTTACCAGATCGGGGACGTTGCGGAGCGGGTCAGCCTCTCCCTGCGAACAGTCCGCTACTATGAGGAATCGAGGCTTCTCATGCCGGTAGGTCGGACCGTAGGGGGATTTCGTCTCTACGACGATGATGCCATCGAGCGGCTGCTCCTCATCAAGAAGATGAAACCGCTGGGGTTCACCCTGGAGGAGATACGGTCGCTGCTGGCCCTTCGCGACGAGCTCGCCGAGCCCGACCTCGCCGCGGACGCCCGGGCCGAGCTCCAGGAACGGCTTGGCACCTGGGTGGTACTCGCGGAGGAAAAGCTCTCTACGCTTCGGGAGCAGGTCAGCGTCGCGGAGTCGTTCGTCGGCGGGCTGCACGACGACGCGAAACGGTCGCGCGGAACCGCCTGATCCGCGGACACCGATCATCGCACTCACCGCGGTGGGCCTCGCGAATCTCACCGGCAAGACCAAGATCAAAACCTGAGGTTATTTTCCAGCAACTCCCAGGGGATGCTCCACGCTGCGCCGGAGGCGTCGTGGGCTGTCTGTTGGTTATCTCAGAGAGGTCGCCGGAGGCGACTGAACGGAGACTCCGTACGGCGCCTGGTGCCAGGGGTCCCCGCACTGCACCGAAGGCGCCGTGTGGGGGAAGGCTAGCCTCTGAGGGCATGGCTGCCATCCCACGTAAGGCGCTGGCCGACGTCCGCCAGATCGCGGCGCGGCGGACGGCTCCGATCGTCCTTGAACTTGATCTGACGGTCGACCCGATCGAAGGCGCCCCCACCGACCCGATCACCCTGGCGCTCGCCCGGCGCCGGACGACCCTGCGGGATGTTGTCGAAGGCCTACGGTACGCGACCGAGGATCCCCGGGTGTCCGTCGTAGTCGCGCACATCGCCGCCTGCGGGATGCCGCTGGCACGTATCCAGGAGATTCGCGCCGCGATCGCCGCGTTTCGTGCGGCCGGTGGCACCGCCATCGCCTACGCGGACACCTTCGGGGAGTTCGGGGGCGGCACGGCGCCCTACTATCTGGCCTGCGCGTTCGACGAGATCTGGCTCGCCCCGCCCGGTGACTGCGGCCTGACCGGTCTCGGGATGGAGGCGCCGTTCCTGCGAGGATCGCTCGACCGGCTCGGCATCTCCGTCGAGATCGGCCAGCGGTACGAGTACAAGAACGCCGTCAACACGCTGGTGGAGCGGGACTTCACCCCGGCGCACCTGGAGGCGGTCAGCCGGATCATCGAGTCCAGCTCCGACCAGATCGTGGCCGGCATCGCCGAGGGACGCGGGCTGTCCACCGACCGGGTCCGGCGTCTGATCGATCTCGGACCGCTGGCCGGGTCCGTCGCGCTCGACACCGGTCTCGTCGACCGTCTCGGCTACCGCGACGAGGTGTACGCGGCGGCACGGGAACGGGTGACGCGGGGGCCGTTGGCCGGATTCGAGGATGATGGGGAGGGCGCGGGCCGGGACGATGCGCGCCGCGGGCCCGGCGCGGAGCCGGTTCTGATGTACGCTTCCGCCTACCGGCGGTCCGTCGAGTGGTGGGAGAAGTTCCCGGCGCGCCGCGTAGCGGCGCTGGCGGCCGGCGGCCCGGCGGCTTTCTTCTTCCGCGAGGTTCCCGATGATCGGGACGGCTCCCGTCCCGACGGCGCCGGGGAGGCTCACCTCCACCCGGACGAGGCCGCGGGCATCGGGACGAGTGCGCTGGCCCCCTCCGTGACGGCGCCGCATCGCGACCCGAAGAAGGCGGTCATCGCGCTCATCCACGGGACCGGGCCGGTCGTCCTCGGACACGGTGCCCCGGGTCCGTTCTCCGGGCCGGTGCTCGCCGCGGAGGCCACCGCGGCGGCCTTCCGCTCCGCCGCGCGTGATCCCGCGGTGGCGGCGGCGGTGTTCCGGGTGAGCAGCCCTGGGGGTTCCTACGTCGCATCCGACCTGGTCCGCCGGGAGGCCGAGCGGTTCCGGGCCAGCGGTCGGCCGCTGATCGTCTCGATGGGTGACGTGGCGGCCTCCGGTGGCTACTTCGTCGCCCTGGCATCCGATGCGATCGTGGCGAACCCCGGCACGCTGACCGGCTCGATCGGGGTGTTCGCCGGCAAGCAGGTGATCAGCGGCCTGCTCGACAAGGTGGGAGTGGGCTTCGGTGCCGTCGCGGAGGGTGAGCATGCGCTGATGATGTCGCCGCGGCGGCCCTTCACCCCGGGGGAGCGGGAGAAGCTGGAGGAGTTCCTGGACCGGGTCTACGCCGACTTCGTCGACAAGGTAGCGACCGCTCGCGGGCTGTCCCGGGACCAGGCGCACCAGCTGGCCCGCGGCCGGGTGTGGACCGGCGCGGACGCCCATGCGCACGGCTTGGTGGACGTCCTCGGCGGGTTGGCGCAGGCGATCGAACTTGCCTGGTCGCGCGCCGGTCTGCCGGCCGGTGAGACCCCGCGGGTGCGGCTGACGCCCAAGCCGTCGGTGCTGGAACGGGTCCGGTCGCCGAAGTCCAGCGAGGACCGCGGGGCCGCCGCGTCCGTGGCCGGGTCGGTGGCCGGGTCCGCCCTGGGCCTGCTCGGCCCCGGTCCCGGTGCCGGCTTCGTCCCGGGCTGGGGGGCGCTGGCACCGCTGGCGGCGCGGCTCGGTCTGCCCTCGGCCGGTCCGCTGGTCATGCCGCCGATCGGGCGGATCGGTTAGCCGGTCCGCACCGGTGGCCCACAACGAACTCGCCGGCCTGTGGGATGCGTGACATCGCCGTCCGCGGGAGGATCGACGCCCGGGTGCCCGACGGCCAGGCAGGCGGTGGAATGACCGTCGGGTGGCCGGTGAATGGACGCGCCGCGGGTGAATGGACGCGCCGCGCCGGGCCGGGACCGGCGTCGCGTCGCCGTGGGGCGACGGTAGTCTCGCAGCGACCGGTTTCGTCCGGACGGCACCGCTCGTCCCGCGCTGCGATCCGCGGCAGGCCATCAGGGTCTGCCCCGGTGGCCTGCCGCGGTGTGGTGGCTTCCGGTCACCGGCCCGTGGCGGTCCGCTGCTGCCGCCGCGTCATCGTTCCGTGTCAGAGCGCATACCGGAGGTCGAAGCCGTGCCGTCCATCGAGGCCGTCGGAGCCCGCGAGATCCTTGACTCGCGCGGTAACGCCACCGTCGAGGTCGAGGTCGTTCTGGAGGACGGCACGCTGGGCCGCGCCGCGGTGCCCAGCGGGGCGAGCACCGGCGCCTTCGAGGCTGTCGAGCTGCGCGACGGGGACAACCGCTACGGCGGCAAGGGCGTGACCAAGGCCGTGGCCGCGGTGATCGACCGGATCGGTCCGGCGATCATGGAGTTGGAGGCCACCGAGCAGCGTCTTCTCGACGCGACGCTCATCGACCTCGACGGCACCCCGGGCAAGTCGGCCCTCGGCGCCAACGCCCTGCTCGGGGTCAGCCTGGCGGTGGCCAAGGCGGCGGCGTCGTCGAGTGGCCTGCCGCTGTTCCGGTACCTGGGAGGCCCGACCGCGCACCTGCTCCCGGTGCCGATGATGAACATCCTCAACGGTGGTGCCCACGCCGACACCAACGTCGATATCCAGGAGTTCATGATTGCTCCGATCGGCGCGAGCACCTTCGCCGAGTCGCTGCGCTGGGGTGCGGAGGTCTACCACGCGCTCAAGAGCGTGCTGAAGGCGCGGGGCTTGGCGACCGGTGTGGGCGACGAGGGCGGCTTCGCGCCGAGCCTGCCCACCAACCGCGAGGCTCTCGACCTCATCGCCGAGGGGATCGACAAGGCCGGCTTCGCCCTGGGGACAGACATCGCCCTGGCGTTGGACGTCGCCTCCACCGAGTTCTACGCGGACGGGTCGTACGCCTTCGAGGGCAACTCGCGTAGCGCCGAGTACCTGAGCGACTACTATGCCGAGCTCGTCTCCGCATACCCGATCGTCTCCATCGAGGACCCGCTGGCCGAGGATGACTGGGACGGCTGGGTGGCGCTCACCGAGCGGCTCGGTGGCAAGGTGCAGCTCGTCGGGGACGACCTGTTCGTGACCAACCCGGAGCGGCTGGCCCGCGGGATCGCCTTGAATGCCGCGAACGCCCTGCTGGTGAAGGTGAACCAGATCGGCACGCTGACCGAGACGCTTGACGCGGTGAACCTGGCCCACCGTAGCGGCTACCGGGCGATGATGTCCCACCGGTCCGGCGAGACCGAGGACACCACCATCGCCGACCTCGCCGTCGCGGTCGACTGCGGTCAGATCAAGACTGGCGCCCCGGCGCGCTCGGAGCGGGTCGCGAAGTACAACCAGCTGCTGCGCATCGAGGAGGAACTCGACGACGCGGCCCGGTACGCGGGCGCCGCCGCGTTCCCCCGCCACGGGCAGGCCGGCTGATCCCATGCCGCCGCGGAACACCGCGCTGACCACGAGGGCGACCCTGCTCGCCGTCGTGATCTGCGTGCTGGTCCTGACCCTCGCTTATCCGCTGCGGCTGCACCTGCAGCAGCAGGCCAAGCTCTCCGAGCTGAGCCGGACCAACGCGCAGGCCCAGGCGAGGGTCCATGAGCTGCGGGCGACGGTCGAGCGATACGACGACCAGGCCTGGGTCGAGGACGAGGCGCGCCGTCGGCTGCATTACGTCAAGCCCGGTGAACGGGCGTACCTGATGCCGATCAAACCGGCACCCACCAAGGACGGCGACGAGACCCGCGGCGGGTCGTCCGGGGGTTCGGCCTGGTACGCCCGGCTCTGGTCGGAGATCTCGACGCCGTAGCGGTCACGGGGCGGGAGCCCCGGCCCCGGTGCGGCGAAGGGCGAAGGAACGGTCCTGGCGGACGGTGATGACGGCGAGGGGGCGAGCATGGTACCGGCGGTGACGGCCGAGGATCTCGAGATTGTGCGCTGTCAGCTCTCCCGCGAGCCGCGAGCCGTCCTCGCGGTGGCTCATCGCTGCTCGTGCGGTCTTCCCGACGTGGTCGAGACCGCACCGCGGCTTGCCGGCGGCACCCCCTTCCCGACCCTGTACTACCTCACCTGCCCCCGGGCCGCGTCGGCGATCTCGCGGCTGGAGGGGGCCGGGGTGATGCGCGAGATGACAGCCCGGCTGGCGGAGGATCCGCGGCTCGCCGCCGCCTACGCCGCCGCCCACCGGGACTACCTCGCCCGGCGCGACGCGCACGAGGTGCTGCCCGCGGCCCCGAGCGCGGGTGGCATGCCCGATCGGGTCAAGTGCCTGCACGTCCTCGTAGCGCACAGTCTCGCCGTGGGTCCGGGAGTCAATCCGTTCGGTGACGAGGCCCTTGCGGCTGTTCCCGACTGGGGGCGGCAGGGGCTGTGCGTGGCCGGTGGCCGATGTCCGGGCGTCGACGAGGCCCGCAGCCCGGACCCGCCCCAGGCGACGGACCGACCGGCAGTCGTTCGACAGGGGATCCGATAGGGGACCCGACGGAGGATCCGATAGAGATCCGATAGGGGATTTGACCGGGGAGGAGAGACCGTGAGTCGGGTCGCCGCGATCGACTGTGGAACCAACTCGATCCGTCTGCTGGTGGCGGACGTCGAGGGATCGACCCTGTACGAGCTGGCCCGCCAGATGGAGATCGTCCGGCTGGGGGCTGGGGTCGACCGGACCGGTGAGCTCGCGCCGGAGGCGCTCGCCCGCACCTTCACCGCGCTGCGGGACTATGCCGAGCAGATCGAGCGGCTGGGAGCCTCACGGGTGCGGATGGTCGCCACGAGCGCGACCCGCGACGCGCGCAACCGTCATGAGCTCGTCGCCGGGGTCCGCGCAATCCTTGGTGTGGACCCCGAGGTGATCAGCGGGGACGAGGAGGCGGCCCTGTCCTTCGGTGGCGCCATCGGTGACCTCGTCGGCCGAGCCGGTTCGTTGGACGCCGGTTCGCTTGCCGGTTCGGTCGAGGGCACGCCGACGGGGGCGGGCGCGGCGGGATCCGACCCGGTCGCCACGCCGATCCTGCTCGCCGACATCGGCGGCGGCTCGACCGAACTCGTCCTCGGGGACGCGAGCGGGGTGCGGGCCGCCCGCTCGGTGAACGTCGGATGCGTGCGGCTGGCGGAGCGGCACCTGCACGATGATCCGCCGACCGGCGCGCAGGCCGCGGCGATCGTTGCCGACGTGCACGCGGCACTCGACATCGCCGCCCGCACCGTGCCCCTGACCGAGGCGGCGACGCTGGTCGGCGTCGCGGGGACCGTCACCACGGTCGCCGCCCTCGCGGCTGATCTCCCCGAGTACGACCCGGCCCGCATCCACCTGTCCGTGACGGCGGCGGAGCAGGTCGCGCAGGTCACGGACCGGCTGCTGAGGATGACGCACGACCAGCGCGCGGCCCTGCCGGTGATGCACCCGGGTCGGGTGGACGTTATCGCCGCCGGCGCGCTCGTGCTGCGCACCCTGGTCGAGCGAACGGGCGCCGCGGCGGTGGTGGCAAGCGAACGCGACATCCTCGACGGGATAGCGATGGCCCTAGCCGCCGCGCCGGGCGCCCCGGCCACCGGGCTCGAGCGGGCGGCGTTGCCCGTCACCGCCGGCCCGTCGGTAGCCGGCCCGTTGGTATGAGGACCGTTGGTATGAGGACCGGCTGTACGCGGACCGGCGGGGCGGGGTGACGGGCAGGACGGGTGGCCCGGTCCGGTCACGGGGCCCGGTGCGGCCGGGAAGCGGTTGGCCGGGGGACCTCGCCGCCGCCGACACACCGGTCGCAGCCACGCCGGCCGAGGCCCGCGCGTTGGCCGCCGACGCGACGGGCAGCCGGGAGCTCGATGCCCGGATGTCCGTCTGCCGGGCCTGCCCGCGCCTGGTCACTTGGCGGGAAGAAGTCGCGGCGGTGCGGCGGGCGGCCTTCGCCGAGCAGGCCTACTGGGGGCGTCCGGTGTCCTCGTTCGGCCCGGGCGACGCCCGGATCCTCGTCGTCGGTCTGGCGCCCGCGGCCCACGGAGGGAACCGCACCGGACGCATCTTCACCGGGGACCGCAGCGGCGACTGGCTGTTCGCCTCGTTGCACCGCGTCGGGCTGGCGGCGCTGCCGACCTCGGTGTCCGCCGGGGACGGTCAGTGTCTGACGGCCACGCGCATCGTCGCCGTCGTCCGCTGCGCTCCGCCCGCGAACAAGCCGACCACCACGGAGCGTGACACCTGCCGGCCCTGGTTGGTGCGTGACCTCGAGCTCGTCCGGCCCACCCTGCGGGTCATCGTCGTCCTCGGTGGATTCGCCTGGTCCGCCCTGTGGCCCGCCCTGGCCCAGGCCGGATTCCCGGTTCCTCCGCGCCGGGTGTCGTTCGGGCACGGCGTGCGGGCCGAACTTCCCGTATCCGGGGTGTCGGTCGTCGGTTGCTATCACCCAAGCCAACAGAACACCTTCACCGGCCGGGTCACCGAAGTGATGCTTGACACGATTTTTGGCACGGCGGCGGCGCTCGTGGAAGTGGTTGAGCGGGCCGGGTAAGCCTTTGTCCTTGTGGCCGTCGACACAGAAGGTGAGCCGGAACACGGTCCGGACGCATCGGCACCACGGGCCGAAGACCGCCGGTATTCGTGTCCTGCGTCACGAAAAAAGCTGGGCGGCCAGCCCGGGACCGGGGTGTAACACGGCCCTCGTGGGTACGTTTTTGCCATGGGCTATGGGCAACCACCGCACATCCTCATCGTCGGCGGAGGATACGTCGGCATGTACACGGCCCTGCGGCTGCGGCGGAAGCTGCGCCAGGGCGAGGCATCGGTCACAGTCGTCGAGCCCAACTCGTACATGACCTATCAGCCTTTCCTCCCGGAAGCGGCGGCCGGCAACCTTGAGCCACGGCACGTGGTGGTACCGCTACGTAAGGTCCTGAAGGGCTGTCGGGTTGTCAGTGGAAGCGCGCTTCAGGTGTCGCATGGGACACGGACCGCTGTGATCCAACCATCCCTTGGCGAGAGATTTGATCTTAAATACGCCATCTTGGTGATGTGTCCAGGATCGGTAGCGCGAACCCTTCCGATCCCGGGGCTCGCGGAGCAGGGCATCGGCTTCAAGAGCGCGGCCGAGGCCATTTATCTCCGTAATCAGGTCATCAGCCGGTTGGACGCGGCCGCCTCGGTGACCGATCCCGCGGTCCGGCGCCGGGCGCTGACCTTTCTCTTCATCGGTGGAGGATATGCCGGAATAGAGGCTCTTGCCGAGTTGGAGGACATGGCCCGCGATGCGTGTTCTTTCTATCCTGATCTGGAACCGACGGATATGCGGTGGGTCCTCGTTGAAGCCGCCGGCCGTATTCTTCCCGAGGTTTCACCCGGAATGGGGATTTATACTCTCCGGCAGCTCGAGCAGCGGGGTATCGACGTTAGGTTGAACACGCGGGTCGAGAGCCTGGTCGGTGGGCGGGTTGTACTGAATAACGGCGAGAAGTTCGACGCGGGCACCATCGTGTGGACGGCCGGGGTGCGGGCGAACCCGATGCTGGCCGACACGGATCTGCCCCTGGACGATCAAGGTCGGGTGCGCGCGACCGTCTTCCTGCAGGTCGACGGGGTGGGTGACGCGTGGGCCGCGGGTGACTGCGCGGCCGTGCCCGACCTGACCAGGGGCGAGGATGTCACAACCAGTCCCTCGGCCCAGCACGCCGTCCGCCAGGCCCGCCGGCTGGCTCTCAACATCCTCGCCGAACTGCGCGGCGAGCCCATCGAACCGTACGAGCACAGCTATGCCGGCAGCGTGGCGTCCCTGGGCCTGCATAAGGGTGTCGCCGAGGTCTATGGGGTCAAGCTGCGCGGCTGGCCCGCCTGGTTCATGCACCGGACGTACCACCTGGGCAGGGTTCCCACCCTCAACCGCAAGACCAGGGTGGTCGCAGACTGGTCGTTGGCACTGTTCTTCCGCCGCGAGATCGTCTCGCTCGGATCCTTCGCCGATCCCCGGGCCGAGTTCCGCCGAGCGGCGATGCCGCCCGCGTTCGCCGCGGCCATCTCCCCAGGCACGCCCGGCACTCCGGCCACGACGGCTACGACGGCTACGACGGCCACGACGAGCGGGCGGAACGGGACCACTCGCCCCCCCGCTCCCGGTGCCCCCGCGCCCGCCGTCGCCGCCGGCTCGGCCGGCGATGCCGAGGGCGGTGAGGCCGCGTCCCCGGGTGAGGATGTTGTCCGGGCCGCACCGGCCGGCAGGATCTCCCGCGGCCGGTGAATCGTCCCCCGGTCGCGACGGTTCACCGGCCCTCGTGGCTTCGCGGCACTTAGGTGGGGGTGTTTTCCCGCGTCTCCGCTCTGGCCGTCAAGACCAAACCCGACGGCGGGCCCGCCTTTTAGCGATCTGGGTTGTCCACTGATCGAAGGGGATGGCGAACAGTCGGCATCCTCGTCACGATGAGTCACGCTTTCGGTCGTGCCGCCATCTCCGGACCACTTTTTCCGCATGTGTTATTCCCAGACCCTACGTAGCGTGGTAGAAACATCAGCGATGTAGACGAGCCGGTGTATCCCAACTGGTAGAGGAGGCTGTCCTAAAAACAGCTCGAGTGTCGGTTCGACTCCGACCACCGGCACAATCCTTTCTCGGTCGTCCGGGCATCTGACCGATGAACCGCGGCCGACGAGGGGAAGGCTTCGTCGCTGTGAGGATGCGCGTGGGCGTGCGTCGCGATGTCTTGTCGCCGTCCACCGTGTCCGGTGCGCCGGGAACTCCTGCGTCCCAAGGAACGTTCCATACGGTGACGTAGGCTGTAGTCACCGAGGGTGATGCCTCCCCGGAGGCGACCGAGAGGAGCCGGCTCCATGGCCGACCTTCGTTCCTCGAACCCCGCGTTCCGTCGTGGTGGTTTCGCGTCTCCTCCCACGCCGACCCCCGAGGAGCTGGCGAGCCACTACCGCCAGCCCACCACCCTCACGATCGACGACGTCGTCGTGCACACGCTGGGGCTGTTCGCGCTGCTGGCGGCCGGTGGCGCGGTCGGCTGGGCCCTCGCACCGGACTTGCCCGGCATTGCGCTGGGGCCGGCCTCGTCGCCCTGACGATCAGTCTGTTCGTCTCGTTTCGCAACCTGATCAGTCCGCCGCTCATCATCGCCTTTGCCCTGATCGAAGGGGTGGCGGTCGGGGCGGTCTCGCGCTACTACGAGGACACCTTCAACGGCATCATCCCACAGGCCCTGCTCGGGACCGGTCTGATCTTCGTCGCGATGCTGGTTGCCTACCGTAGCGGCCGGCTGCGGGCCACCCCCCGGATGGCCCGCATCGTGTTCGGCGTGCTCCTCGGGGTCGTGCTCCTCGGCCTGACCGACCTCGTGATCAGGGCCACCAGTGGAAGCCACCTGCCGGTGATCAACGATGCGACGCCGCTCGGCATCCTGTTCAGCGTGCTCGTGCTCGTGCTCGTGCTCGTGCTCGTGCTCGTGCTCGTGCTCGTGCTCGTGCTCGTGCTCGGCGTCGCGAGCCTGCAGTTCATCCTCGCCTTCGACTACATCGAGCGGGCGATCGAGTCCCATGCGCCGCGTTCCGAGGCGTGGCGGGCGGGATTCGGCCTGCTGATCGGCTTCGTCTGGGTCTACCTGGAGATGCTGCGCCTGCTCTCCAAGCTGCGGCAGTAGCGCGCGGGTCCGTCGTGGGGCCGAGGCCCCGCCGACGATCAGGTCAGGGCGGGCAGGGTCAGGGCGCTCTTATGCAACGGTGTCCTCAAGCCTGGTCCTCAGCCGGAGACGTCCGGCCCCGCCGACCGCGGAGTGATCTGGATGATGCATCGCTGATCGCGGATCATCGCCGCCCGGTAGTTGTCCCAGTCGGGATGCTCACCCGCGATGTCTCGGTAATAGGCGATCAGGAGGTCCATCGCCGCCGGTAGCCGGATGACTTCGGCGGTTCCGTTGATCTGCACCCAGGGCCCGAAGAACTCATCGGGGAACACACAGATCCGTACGGTCGGATCCCGCTCGATGTGGCGGATCTTGTAGGCGGTGAGCCGGCTGCTGATCTGCAGATGCCCGTCGGTATCCACCCCGACGGTCACCGGTGACATCTGGGGCGTGCCGTCCCGGCGGGTGGTGCTGAGTACCGCCCGGTAATGATCGCGTACGAACTCCGTGGCTGCGTCGAGGTCCATGTAGTCATTGTGATGTGCCCGGTGGCCGACCCGGCGCGTCAACGGTGCGGACCGCGTCCGCGTCCCGCGCCGGGTACCCGCGCCTTACCTCGATACCTCACCGGGCGGCCGAGCCTGCGCGCTCGACGCTGCCGAGGTGCCGACGCTGCCGAGGTGCCTACGCGCGGATCGCCCGCCGCCGCAGATCGGCCTCATGGACCAGGGCCGCCGCATAGCAGTGCGGCAGGTCGTGCTCGGCCCGCAGCCAGTTGACGCGCTCCGCGAAGCGGAGCAGGCCGGGTCCGTCGTCGAGCCGATCGAGCCAGTGGTTCACGTCGTGGCCGGTTGCCTTCGGTATCCGTTCGATGAGGATCTGGTGGGTCTGGGCGGAGCGGTTCAGCGACATGCGCGTCTCCTGAGATGAAACCCGACGTCAACGGACCATGTCTGGAGGGTGCCCTATACCACAGTAGAGAGCAAGACCCGTTCCCGTCATCGTCAGGTATCCTGCCCGGATGTCCGACGAGGTCCGTGATCTCACCCGTGAGGTCGGCCTGCTGATTCACCGCCTTCGGTGCTGGTCCGGGTCATCATGGGATGTTCCGGTGGAATCCGGTGGCACCAGGGCGGAGCGGGCCGTTCGGCTGCTCGACGAACTGGCGTCGCTCGGCGAGCGGGCCGGCACGGGAGTGCCGGCCGGCGCTCGTCCACCGCGGCTGGCGCCGCACGCCCTGACCGACCAGCTCGCGGTCCTCGCCGACGATCTGGTCGCCGCGATCTCGGTGTCCGGTGCGGCGGCGCCGTCCGGTCGCGAGGTCCTGGCCGCCGCCCGGGTCGCGGTGCTGGCTGCCCGCCGGGATCTGGACGGCGCGGGCTTCGGGTTCCGCCCCCGTTGAGCGTTCGCTCGGTCCGGCCTCCGCCGGTCGCTCCGATCGTCGTTCACCGCAGGTTCCACGTGCTGCGCACGGTCTCCAGAATGTGTCCCGCGGCGATCCGCGCGCCGTCGAGACTCAGGTGCACGCCGTCACGGGCCCGGGCCAGGACGGTGTTACCGTCCGTGCCGGTGAGGTAGTCGCTGTACGCGCCGTTCTTCGACAACCACGGGGTGAGGTCGAGATATCGGGCTCCGACCACCCTGGTCGTGGCGTCGAGGGTCGCCTCGTTCAGTCGGCGGAAGTAGCCGTTCAGCTGGTCCGGCCGGGCCGGCGGGAGGCTGAGCCACAGCACTCGGCGGGCCCCGTCGCCGCTCCAGATCCGCATCACGACGATGGCACGCCGTCGGTACTCGGCGGCCCACGCGTCCGATCCGGCCGGCAGGACGGTTCCGTCCGGAAGCGTGATGCCCTGGCCGTCGTTCCCGCCCATGGCGACGATCACCAGCTCCGGGTTGCGCTGCGTGATCTGCGCCCGGGCATGGGTGGCCCAGTCGAAGAAGTCGGGCCGCACCAGGCCCGTGCCGAACCGCGTCTCGGTCTGTGCCCGGATCGTGGCGGGCGCACTGTTCATGATGGTCGGACCGAGTGATTCTGTCAGCGAGTCCCCGGTGACCAGGACGCGCAGCGGATCGGCCGCGGTCGGGTGGCGCGGTGGCAGTGGGGAGCGGTGGGAACCGGCGGCGCCCGGCCCGGAGGCGCCAGGGTGATCGGGCTCGGCTTCAGCCCGACTGGCCGCCGATGCCAGCTCGGAGAAGGTGCCGCCGGGCTTGGCGTCGTGACCGAACGCGCGCGACAACCACCGGTCCGGTTCGTCGAGGTGGACGGTCCGGGTGATCCGTTCGATCGGCCGGGCCATGCCCAGCACGAGCGTGCGGGTGAGTCCTGGGCGCATGCCCTCGCCCCCGTGCACCATCGCTGAGGCGCGGAGCACCGCCAGCAGACCCAGGGTGACGGCTACCAGCAGGAAGGCCTGCCGGGCCCGGACGACGCCGGTGGTCGCCGCGGGTGCGGTCGCCGGTGGCCCCGGTGGCGCCGGATCTTCACGCTCAGTCATCGTCCCTCGGCTTCGTCGGCGCAGGTCACAGATGCCCCGGAATGTGATCAGGCGTTGTTGTTCGATTACCTTAAGTCAAGGCTCCGCTCTCCGTCGCTCGTATCGTCCGGCCTGGGCGGCCCCGGCCGGGGCAACGCTCCGGCTCCGGCACTGGCTTCGGCACCGGGATCGGGACGGGGAGAGCAGGCGAGCGTGACTCAGAAGTGGAAGTAGATGAACGGCGCGACGTCCTGCGGGCCGACGATCGCATAAATGATCATGATGCTCAGGGTGAGCAGCGCGATCTGGGCGCCAAGGCGCAGTTGGGCGAAGGCGACCTGCGCGTGGATCCACCAGGCGCGCGGGACGGCGGCGGTGGCCAGTCCCACCCCGATGGCGGCGAGGACCGTCGGAGTGACCAGCGGCGCCGGTCCGCCCGCGGTGAACAGCCGGACGGCGAGCTCGCGCGCCGTTGCCAGGTCGGGCGCTCGGAACAGGACCCAGGTGGCACACACGAAGTGGAAGACGGCCAGCCGGCCGGCCCAGGCGCGGATCGGGTTGGGGGCCGCTTCGGGAAGTGAGGCCTGTGTGGCGGTGATCGTCCGGCGGCTCGCCGTGGTCGGCGTCCCCGCGGGGCTGTCGGCGGTGCTGGAGCCGGCAGCGAGACCGGGACCAGCAACGGCGCCGGATCCGCCAGGGGAAAGGACCGGTGCGGGGCTCTCCGATCCCGGCCGGGGTAGTGGCATCGCGGAGAGCCCCGCCGATTCGGCCTGTCCCGTGATCTGCTCCTGTCCTGTGACTCGGGCCTGCCCCGTGGCTCGTGCCCATTCCGTCGCCCGGATCCGGTCCGCCCGTCGGGCACGTATCCGGCGTTCGGTCACCAGGCCACCGCCGTGCAGCGATCCCCACAGGACGAACGTCCAGGCGGCGCCGTGCCAGAGACCACCCAGAGTCATGGTAATCATGATGTTGAGGTAGGTGCGCCGACGCCCCTTCCGGTTCCCTCCGAGCGGTAGGTAGACGTAGTCCCGGAGCCATCGGGACAGGGTCATGTGCCAGCGGCGCCAGAAGTCCTGCAGGGTGGTGGCCGCGTAGGGACGGTCGAAGTTATCCGGGAAGCGGAAGCCGAGCAGGAGGGCGATCCCGATCGCGATGTCGGAGTACGCCGAGAAGTCACAGTAGATCTGCACGGCGTAGCCGTAGACGGCCGTGGCGATCTCCAGCGACGAGTGCTGGCCGGGCGCGTCGAAGACGGGGTCGACGAGGCGCGAGGCGATCAGGTCGGCGAGCACCACCTTCTTGACCAGGCCGCCCACGATCAGGAACACGGCCCGGGTGGCTTGGACCTGGTTCGGGTCCCGTGGCGTGGCGAGCTGGGGGATGAACTCGCGCGCACGCACGATGGGACCGGCGACCAGGTGCGGGAAGAACGTCTCGTACACGGCGAAGTCCAGCAGCGACGCGGGTGCGCTGGTGCCGCGATGGACGTCGATGACGTAGGACAGCGCCTGGAAGGTGAAGAACGAGATCCCGATCGGCAGCGCCACCTGGAGCAGGGGCAGCGATGTGGGGAGACCGATCTCGGCCAGCGCGCGGTCCACCGACAGGGCGAAGAAGCTGTAGTACTTGAACCAGCCGAGCAGGCCGAGGTCGCAGACGATCGCGGCGATGAGGATGCGGCGGTCGCGCCAGCGGTGGATCGCGACGGCGGCGCCCTGGTTGATCAAGGTGGAGGCCACGATCAGCAGCACGAAGCGCGCGTCCGCGAAGCCGTAGAAGAAATACGACGCCCCGAGGATGAACGGCTTCCACAGCCTCGGCCGGGGCATCAGCAGCCAGGAGATCGCCAGCACCACGACAAGGAACGCCGCAAACTCGATCGTCGGAAAGATCACGTGTGCCCGTCCGGTGGGGTTGCCCAGCAGGATTATCGCTATAGGAGGTCGAGTGACTACCTAAAGTAGTTGACGGGTGGGGTGTTCGCCGCTCGACGGCCGCGCTGCCGGCATCCGCCTGGCCCTTTCGGGTGACATCCGGCCGATTGCCGGCGGAACTCGTGCGCCGGCGCCATGGGATGGCTACCTTCCGACCATGGGCATCGTCTCGGTCAACGGCATCGACCTCGCCTACGAGATCCACGGCGACGAGGACGGGTTGCCGCTGCTCCTGATCGGCGGCCTCGGGCAGCAGCTCGTAGGCTGGCACCCGGACCTGCTGGCCGCGCTCGGCCGTCGCGGTTATCGAACGATTATCTTCGACAACCGGGACGTGGGACTGTCCACTCATCTCGACCAGCTCGGTCGGCCCGACCTGGCAGCGATCCTGAGCGGTCGCTTCGACCTCGCCCCCTACCGGCTCGAGGACCTGGCCGCGGACGCAATCGGCCTGCTGACCGCCCTCGGAATCGAGTCGGCGCACCTGATGGGCAGCTCGATGGGTGGCATGATCGCCCAGATCGCGGCCCTCGGGAACCCCGAGCGGGTGCGCAGCCTCACCTCGATGATGTCCCATCCGGGTGACCACCGGGTGCAGCCGACCGCCGAGGCGATCGCGCTGTTCCTGCGGCCGGCGCCGGCCGACCTGGAGGAGTTCGTCCTCGCCGGGCACGAGGCACAGGAGGTCCTGGGCTCGCCGCTGTTCGAGCCGGACGTGGCGTGGCTGCGGCGGCGGGCCGAGATCCAATGGGGCCGTCGCCCGAACCCGGTCGGGGCTATGCGCCAGATCGCCGCCGTGCTCGCGGCGCCCGACCGCACCCCCGGGCTCGCGCGGCTCCCGGTCCCCACCCTCGTCGTCCACGGTGACGCGGACCCGCTCGTCCCGGTCCTCGGTGGTCGGTTGACGGCTGCGGCGATCCCGCTCGCGGAGCTGCTGGAGATCGACGGGATGGGGCATGAGCTCCCCCGCCAGGTCTGGGGCCGCATCCTGGACAAGCTTGACGATGTCGTGCATCGCGGGGAGGTCGTGCATCGCGGGGGAGTCGATCGTCGCGGGACGCTCGCGCAGGCGAGCTGAGCGCCGACCCGCCCGGATCGTCGCGGTGGCCCGGCCGAGTCAGGTCCCGGGTTTTATGACCATGGAAGCAATGATCAGTACCCAGCAGGCGGTGCTCACGGCGACACCCCCCATGATTGGAAGGGTACGCCGATGCGTGTCACCGCCCGCGTCGATCTCCTTGACGGCGTGGGCGAGCCCGGGCGCGATTATGCCCAGCGAGATCCCCGTGGCCACCACCCACAGCACGAGGGCACCCGACAGCCAGGGGTCGCCCAGCGACCGCACGCTGCCGAATGATCCCTGATTCACCAGCCCGAGGCCCGTCACGACGATGAGCAGTGAGGCGAGCGTGAGGGCCCGGATCATCCGCACGCACAGGCGCAGGATCGGCAGGGCGCCGGCCCCCAACCGCAGCAGGCGCGGGGTGACCACGGTGATCAGTGTCAGTGGACCGATGACGAAGACCCCGACGACGACGTGCACGGTCAGGAGGAGCCCGAAGCTGCCCGAATGCGGCATGCACAGAAGGTATCGATCGTCGTCAGCCGGCTGTATCCCGGGGGACGGCGATCCGCTAGAGCCGGTAGGACTGATAGTAGAGTGACTTCACCACGTCGCCGAAGTGAGTTCCGTATAGCTTGTCGTTGACTCCGGCATAGGCGTAGCTGATCACCCCGTTGACCCAGCCGTGCCCGGAACCGAGCCGGCCGAGGCCGGTGAGCAGTGGCCCGCCGCTGGCGCCGGCCGTCATGCGGCAGGCGACGCCGATCGACGGGCTGCCGTAGGGGTCGCCGAAGCCGGGGCCGGCGCAGTAGACGAGCTGGCTGCCGTCGTAGGGGGGCAGCCGCGGGTAGCCGAAGGTGTACTGCGGATACGTCCCCGGAAGATCGAAGGCGATGCCCTGGGACCCGACCGTGTCCTCGAGATGACGGCCGCGGGACGGGGACGGGTTGAACAGGGCGAAGCCGGTGTCGACGTCGAAGTCGCCCCGATGGGCCCAACCGGACGTCACGGTGAGCCGGCGGGCGGTCCAGATGCCGTAGGGCATCGCGCCGTTGTCGAACCCGGGGATGAAGATGACGTTCCGCGCGAACTGTTCCCCGGTACCGCCGTGCACGCAGTGCCCCGCGGTGACTACGAGGTCACGACTGGGGCTGGACACGACGCTCGCGGAGCAGGCGTAGTCACCGCCGCCGATGGTGGCGAACAACCGGCCGGTGGTCGTGGTCACCAGCCCGCCCCGGGTGTAGGGCATTCCGGCGCTCGGGGGCGGGGGAGCGCCGCTCGCGGCCGTTTCGGAGCCGCCGACGGCAGGCGGGGCCGGCCCGGGACTGAGGGGGGCGGCATCGGCATGGTCGTTCGTGCGGGCCCCGAAGGCTCGGGCCCGCCGCTCCGCGCTCCAGTACCGTTCGACCTCGCGCTGCTCGGCGAGGGTCACCGCCCCCGGCGCCGAGAGGAGCTGTCCCGCGGTGGATCCCGGGTACGTGGCGGCGATCGGCGCGCCCCCTCGCCCGGTGGCCGATGCCGCCTGGGCGGGGCTGGCCGGAAGGGCCGCGGGTGCCAGCGCGACGCCCGCCGTCAGCAGGATCGCGACGGCGAGCCTCGATCGCGCGGGCGGGCGTGGGCGGGCTCGGGTGGCGCCGGGTACATCCGTCGGCGGGAGTGGTCGGAGGCGTGCCGCGCCCGCCCGCCCCTCGCACTCCTGGTCTGCACTCCGTGACGTCACGACAGCGCAGAGTAGCAGCACCGTCGCCTTCTGTGGCGGCTCGCGGGCGTTGTGGGACGGGTGGGTCGGCGGGCAACACCTCCCGGCCTCGTCGACCCATCTCCATGGGTCGGCTGGAGAGGACTGTAGGCGTAAGACAGCTAT